>VBLN01000179.1:3213-11483 GCA_005878685.1 Deltaproteobacteria bacterium
AAATCTGCCGGGACCTGGCGAAGAGCGGAAGGCAAATCCTGCTGAGCTTTGCGCTCACAAACGGTTCCCAACAACACAATTGCAGTTTCATCCTCCTGAAGTTGAAGAGTCCGTCTAGCTGCTTCTCGACTCCAACTCGCACATCTGGCCTTTAGTTGGTCGATATCTAATCCGTTGTGAATAACGGCAAAGTTATGGGCGAAGTTGAGTGGTTTCCACGCGGCTCGAGTCGCCTCTGCCACAAAAACAACTCGATAAGGCCAGCGAAAACACTGTAACGCGCAATCCCGTATTTCCGGCGGTAAAAAATCAAAATAGGTTTGCCACGGCTCGCTTTCCCGTGGGTTCCATAGAGATGGGAGTCCTATCCCTTCCGCCGCCGCTATGGCGTAAAATGTTTGCAGGGTGTTTGCATAGATAATCTCTACATTCAGATCGCGAACCCATTCCCCGAACTTCCATACGGAATCATCAAATTCCCTCTTCGTACGCACACCCAAAAGGGGATGGTCTGTAACGACCACTTCGATGCCAGAATCTTGGTAAGCCCCTTTCAGGGGGCCATTAATAGGGGAATAAATGACCGGATCTATAACACCCAATTTCTTAAGTGCTATCGCCAGTTCGTATTGGCTCTGTGGGGCACCTTCCCAATTGAGATTATGGGAGCACATCAAAGCGCGAGGGGTTCGGACCTCCGATCTGACTATTTTCCGAGGTTGAATTCCAAATTTCTCGTCGGACAATGACAAATTCGGATTATACCATGGGTCTATATAGTCCCTGTATTTTTCCTTGAATGATGTGACCTCCTCAAGATTATCGACAAAGCCGCGAGAGTATCCTTCATGGTGGAGCAGTTCAGCTCCTGGACAATAAACGCAGCGATACCCCCTTTTTACAAGACGATAACAGTAATCGACATCGTTATACGCTACGGCAAAGTTTTTTTCGTCAAATCCTCCTGCTTCAAGAAAGAGCTGCCGCGGGGTCAGCATGCAGGCCCCACTAATTGCAGAATAGTTGCGCGTTACCATGGGATAAAACAGATAACCATAATTGTTTCCAGGCAATAGCTTAAATGCCGGGCCGGCCATTCCATGATAGAGCCCGTGGACTATTCCGCAATGCTGAATGCGCCCGTCCGGAAAAAGCAAACGAGCCCCTACTGCACCAACTCCCACAAATTGAGCATATCCCACCATCCGACTAAGCCAGCGTGGTTCCCGAACTTCCGTACCCGTATTTAAGAACAACACATACTCTGCATCGACCTGCTCGACCGCACGATTCATAACAGCCGAGAAATTCAATAAATTGTTAGAACTGGTTATGCGAACTACTCGATGCGGGATACTCTGGAGATATGCCGATTTGTCCGGGTCGTCACTGCCATTATCGACAACAACGACTTCATAATTCTTGTACGTTGTAGACTCAATAGAAGAGAGACACGTGCGTAAAATGTCATGGCGGCCTTTGGTCGGCACAATAACAGCGACTGTAGGCCCGCTGTCGGGGAACTCGTGCCAAAAGATCCCTACCCCAGATTGGAGAGCCCAATTTGGCTGATAAACGGTCCCACAACTCTTCCGTCGCTCCATTGTCTCTTGAAGAGCACGTTGCGCTGCGTCAAGGCTTTGAGGTTTAGGTCTCACGGGCGATGCCTCTGGTCCTGGATGAACTCGCTGATGGCAGAGCACCAGAGGGATATGACCCACTCGCCGAGCCTGCTCTGTCGCTCGCAGAGTAAAATCATAGTCCTGCGAGCCTTCGTATCCTTCTCGTATCCCTCCCAGCCGTCGGAATAGTCTTCGACGAACGCCCAACAAACGACCGCAATACATGTACGAAAGCAAGAGTTCAGGAGACCAGTCGGGTTTAAATTGTGGATCGAATCGTCGACCTGACTCATCGATTTTGTCATCATCGGAGTAAAGAAAGTCCGTCTCGGTGTTATCCACTAGATAGAGAGCAACCTCGGCAAGCGCATCCGGCGACAGCAGATCATCATGATTTAAAAACACCAGGAATTCACCCTCGGCTAGCTCTGCCGCTGCATTCACAGCACGACTGACATCTCCATTCTCAGAGCGCAATACAGCCTTAATGCGATGATCCGATGCCACGCACTTTTCCAACACTGCAAGCAGGGCTTTATTGCGGCGGGCGTCATCTGCTATGCATAGCTCCCAATTTTCATAGATCTGCTTTCTGACACTCCCGATAGCTTCCTCCAAAAAACGAATCTGCGGGCCAAAAACAGGCATGACTACGGAAATCAATGGGAGGCGACCTTGGACGTGCTTTAACCGTTCTCGAAGATGTGCTTCAGCTTTGTCGGTCCAAGCGTTGACTCGGAGCCAGGCCTCGTAAGCATCCTCGGATAACCGCTCCAAGCGTCTAGGTAGCTGTTGCGGTTCAGGATCCTTTTTTAAGAATCTCGCCTCGATTCCGCCATCATGGGAATCATGATATTCATCTATAAGGGCTAGCCCCCTGCGTCCACCCAATTTTCGGAGCGTTTTTCTTAATACACTCCTCGGCCCTTCTTGAATGAAGACCTTGATAACTTTCTTCAGAAGGTCGTAGGCCGTTCGTCTCCGTGAACCATCCGGGAAAAGCTTGTTTCGCACGTGCCGATATTTGGTTATCAGAATCCAAGCAAGGCTATCCTCGATTTCCCTCAGCGCATGCTCGCGAACTTGGACAACAGCCTGAAGTTGGGCGATCTGCTGTTCTTTGTCTGACAACGCCCGCTCCTGAGTCTGCGGCTTCTCCTGAAGCCGACTCACATCAGTCACCAATTTTTCTCGTTCTGCTATAAGCTCCGCAACCTGCCTTTCTTTCTGCGCGAGCGCCGCTTGCACGGATTCTAGCTGCTGACTCAATGATGTCCCCTGTGACGCAAGCTGGGTGATATGTTCATCCTTTTCTGTTAGAGCCTGCTGCTGGGACCGTACCGTGTCTTGCAGCTGGGCCAATTGGCCTTCGATTTGCGTCAAGAGGGTCTGCACCTGTTGCTTCTTTGGTGTGGTAACATCACTCGTGGTGTAGAGCTTCTCCACCGCGTCTGCGGCGCCATGGTGAATCCCAATGGTCTCGGGAAGGTATGCGTGGGTGACTCCCATCTCCAAGAATCTTTCCCAGAGATCCCAGTCTCCAGGGTACAGGTATTTCCAACATTGAGAATTGTACTTAAAAATTCTTAAGCTGCCGTGGTAAAGAGACGATATTCTGGAGATTCTCCCTAAAGTAGGAGGATCACTTCCAATAAGCTCTTCATCCCCATCCTTAGCGTTGACGAACAAAACCCGTCCGTGTACCCACTCGACTCTATTGGACAACGCCACTGATAAAAGGGAACTAATGTGCTTTGGCGTGAACTCGTCATCGTCATCCAAATGGGTAATCCATCTCCCGCGGCTTAGCCGTAATCCGAAGTTGATGGGCTTTATTCCAGCAACATGCCATCGAGGCGCTGGAAGTAAGGGATATCTGCCCCTCTTTTTAAGATTATAGAAGCGTATTCTGTTGGAGTTTATTCTTTTTATGATCTCACAGTTTTCAGGCGATGAATGATCTCCGACAATGATAACTTCCCAATTTTGATAATCCTGACAGAGTATAGACGGCAGGGTCCTTTGGACGATTAATTTTGCTCGATCGTATGTTGGAATAATCACACTGACCAGAGGTTCTTTTTCCGAAAACGACTTTTCATATTCAGAGTCGGCTCTCAATTTCCCAAGAACCAGCTTGTCATATCTCCTTCTTTTTTCTTTTTCTAATCTTCCAATTTCTTGGAAAACTTCCTGGAGGAATTTTCTCTCAAGTCCTTGGCGATTGCCAGATTCTTCGAGACTGGCTCTCAGATCATTGAGCGTAGCGAGTAGACCGCTCGTCTTGTCTTCTGTGTTTTTGTCGCTCATTCTTCAAGAATTCGGGTGATGATCTCGACAACACGTTCGATCAAGCTGTCTTCCATCGTGGAATAAAGGGGAAGGCAAAGGATTCTTCCCGCAATTTGCTCCGTGTGTTTGAGAAGCCCAGCTGAATTCTCCGCGTATTTGGAGAATTCCCGCGTCTTGTGGATCGCGGGGAAATAATAACGTTTCAGCTCAAGCCCTTTTTGTTTTGCCTTCTGGAGCAGAACTGCCGACTCAGTCCCTTCAACCTGAATATAGATCGGGAAGGCCTGATAGGGACAACGGCCCGGGTCATACGGGAGCCTGATCCATCCGCGTTCTTCGAGAGGCGCAAACGCCACCTGATATTTGTTGGCGTAGGCCTGCCGGTTTGCCACGAAGGTATCTATCTTCCGTAGGACCGCCATGCCGATCGCGGCGGAGAACTCGCTCATTTTACCGTTAAACCCAGGATAAATAACATCCTCCTCCGACAGCCCGAACGCAATGACTTTTCGGATCCGTTGGGCTATGGCGGATGGGCAAAGAATAACCCCTCCCTCCCCCACCCCAAAGACCTTCGTGGCGTGGAGCGAAAAAATCTCCATCTGCCCCTGGTTACCCACGGGGATGCCGGCATGTAAGGTACCGCCGAGCGCCGCGGCACTGTCGAAAACCACCGGGATATGATGGAGCTCTCCGATCCGCTCCAGCCAGGAAAAGTCCCGGGCGAAGCCATAGGACCGGACGGGCATGATGGCGCTGACCTTTTCCTTTCGAAGAACTTCGACCAGGCTTGTCTCCGAAAGCTCCCACCGCTCCGGATCGATGTCGCAGAAGACTGGTGTACAGCCGGCCAAGAGAAGCGCTTGAGCGGTCGCTGCATAGGTAAAAGATGGGATTACTACCTTTCCCCTGATACCTAGTCCCATCAATGCGGCGGTAAGCGCGGCAGTACCCGACGATACCAAAACAGCCTCTCGGCCGTTCCTGCCATACTTCTCGGTCAGCCGCTTCTCGAGGAGGTTATGAACCGGCCCAAAATTGGTGTAACGCCCCTCTTTGTAGGAAATCTCAATGTACTGCGACCACTCAGAAATCGGCGGTATATTCGGCCGGATAAATTGGATCATAATTCATTCAAAACCCTGATAGAGCTTTTCTGGCAAACCGTATTCCTCAAAAAGCTGCTTTTCCATAGACAGTATCTTTGTTGAAGGACGAACTTTTATCTTTCTGGCGGGGGCACCGACATTGAGCGTCCAAGGGTCTATATTTCCCGTGACGATGCTCCCGGCGCCCGGGAAGTATAGTTGAGTTCCCTCCGATAATCGCGTGTTTTTTGACAATGACTTTTGATCTGACAACCGAACGATATTTACTCGGGATCGTTGAATTGACCAAGCCTGACCCGGCAAAGTCTTCTGTCCCGGTAAAAATCCGAACACCCGACGATAGCGTAGAAAAATCCTCCAAGATACATTCCCCTCCACCGGTTATCGAGGTAAAGGACGCGATATGAACATAATTTCCGATAATGGTCTTCTTTGCAGCAACGATGAAGACAAAATCGTCGATAATAACGTTGCTCCCGATTTCGATATGCTCTACCCCGACTATTTTTGCCCCAGGATAGATGGTGACGTTCTTGCCTATCGATTTGAAGCGGTACTCCATCTAACGCGTCCCCTCGGCGATTAAGATGTTGTCTTCCGTGGCTTCCGGCGCACGGAGCTCTTCACGTCTTCTCTGTCCATTCCCGAAGAATTCGATCTTTTCAAATCCGGACTATTTTATTTTAGCCGAAGCGAACTTCATTGTCTTTTGCAAAGAAGATAATGGACGACATCAATGCTGACCCCGCTTCCTGTCTCTAAAACATCGTACTTAAGAATACAATAAAGCTTGCCCGGAGGGCCAGCTGTAGAGGGGGCAATCTTGTAGCGAGCGCATCCGGGCCCGGCAGGTGGAACTCCTTAGCTTGGCGAAGCACCTCTCCAGGAACTCTTCGATTGCGGACCAACGAGTATGTCCTCAAGATTCACCCTGTCCCTTCACCCAGCCGTGGATTGGGCAAACAGAACCGTTTCCTCGCGATGGATAGTGAAATGATCCAAATAGAACTCGTAACCTACTTCAAGCTCTCTCAGAAAAGCAGGGATGGTAACGAAGTCGTCCAGGTTGTGGTACAGCGAAATGGCGAGCGTGGACCGAAATTGCTTGAGTGTCTGCTTCGCCCCCTTCAGGGCCAACAATTCCGCACCTTCGACATCCAGTTTAATGAAATCTACGCTCTCCAGCCTCTCCTTAGCCACCAAATCATCGATAGCCAATGTCGGTACCGTGAGTCCCGCGTCTTCTTGTCGGACCACTGTGGTGCAAGGCCCGGCATCCTTGAACCGCAGTAGCTCCCCCGAACGGTCCCACAGTGCTTCGCGCACTACTCGCACCCGTGAACTCAGGTTCGGATTCATCTCTAAATTGGCCTGAAGGACTGCGAGGTTTCCAGGAGCAAACTCGAAGCAAATCACGCGTCCGTTCGACTGAACTTGGTAAGCGAAATAAAGCGCTGTATCCCCCCAACAGCCACCACCATCGATGACAACATCCCCGGGCCTGGCTTGAATGACTTTCCTTGCCTTCGAATACCGATATTGCTGCAGAACAAACGTATTGAGGATATTTAGAACGTGGGCGTGCAAGCGGATCGGAAAACCAGCCACGTGAAGGTCGTAGGCGTTCAGATAACCATCAAGCACCTGGATTGGAATCGTGCGTCTTTGGAGCAAGAGATCCCGCTCGATGTGTCGAACAGTGGCCCAATAGCTAGGCTGATTCCGTGGCAGTTTAACTCGCCGATTCCCCAGAACCCAGAATACAAGAATGCTTATGAGCATCTGCTGGGATTGCTCGTCATTGAGAGACTGGTACAGCTTACCCAAACCGTCGGCGCGGTAAAGGATCTGCCCCAGGTTTTGACTGAGTTCGCCCAAGTCTCTAGTATCGACATAGACGAATCCCGTCCTCCGAGCCAACTGGAGGACCGCGTTCTTTACGGCTCGGAGCAGGCTACGCCCGGGGCCTCGCNNNNGCTGTTGTCGTACGCGCTCGACAACAGCGCCTTGGAGAAGGAAGCAATAAAACTTTCATCCGCCATCGCTTCGAAATTTGCTAGTTTTTAAGTGCCGTGGGAATGCCACCCTCAAAAGGACTCCGGTACCTCCGCGCGAACGGGCAGACCATCAAGTGTCTCAGAAGTATGCGGTCTCTAATTGAACTAAATTATCTTACCCCATTGTTCACAGGAAGTTAACGAAAAAAAGTTGCGCTCGTGCACCTTATATGCTGCCTTAGAACAAAGATAAGTCACATCAACAGCAAAATAAAAATGCGCCGACTGTTCCAGGTGCGCCGGCCGCCTGGTGTTCGCCCATCGCTGCCACGCATTGCGTGGTGGTTGTTGGCTTGACCGGGCCGGCGACCCCGGTTATAAGTACTCGCGGACGTCGGAATCTGAAGGCCGATGCGTTCGCACGTTGCGACAAGTGGCAACGATGATCCAAACTCATAAAACTCCGCCTGCGCACTTGTACCGTGAGGGGTGGTATCCACGCATACATCACATGGCTAGGCTGTGGGTTTGTAGGACACCCTTGCCCAGTGGCGTGCGGAAACTTCTGCGGCGCCTGGCCAAGCTGCTTCCATCTCCTGTTTCCAGCTTGCCACGCCCCGGCGTATACCCCGCCTCCGCCGACGATCCCGACTATGCTGCTTGGGTCGAGTGTCACAAATTCAACGACGAGGCTGCTGCTCGGTTGTCCCAGCTCCGACAAATACCTCTGATCTCGGTCGTTGTGCCCGTGCATGACCCAGATGCTGATGACGTATCGACGAACCCTGCAATTCGTGTTTTCCTAGCAGATTACGCGGAGCGGAACAAACGGCTGCGGTTTGTTCGCCTCGAACGTAGAGGTTACATCGCTGGCGCCACCAACGCGGCCATTGCCCTCGCCCGAGGCGATTTCCTAGCTTTCCTGGACCACGATGATGAGCTGACACCCGACGCCTTGCTTGAGATCGCCTCGCTACTCGATGAGGACCCCCAGGCGGACCTGCTCTATAGCGATCACGATATCCTCGGCGCTGATGGACTCCGCCGGTCCCCTAGCTTCAAGCCAGACTGGTCTCCAGAACTGCTACTGTCCTACATGTACTTTGGGCACCTAAAGGTTTACCGCACGGCCCTAGTGCACGCGGTTGGAGGACTCCGCACTGGCTTTGAGGGTTCAGCGGACTATGACCTTGCGCTACGCCTCGTGGAGCGTACGCAACGTATCCGACACATCCCAAAGATCCTCTACC
>VBLN01000179.1:11538-11808 GCA_005878685.1 Deltaproteobacteria bacterium
CGGCGGGCGGCGGGAGACGCTCTGCAGCGTCGGGGGATCACGGGCACCGCAGTGCAGCCGGAGTTTGCCAAACGGGCAGCGATTGGCGGCTACAAGGTCCAGTTCCATACCACGCACGACGTGCCAGTCACTATTGTCATTCCGACGCGCGACCGGATCGACCTCCTCCGCGACTGCATCGAGAGCATCGAGACGAAGACGACCCACCGCGCGTATGAGATCCTGATCATTGACAACGAAAGTCGGCAGCCTGAGACACTCACCTACCTC
>VBLN01000505.1 GCA_005878685.1 Deltaproteobacteria bacterium
ATGTATTCGCCAAGACCTCAGACCGTTTCAACCAAGTTGTACACGAATGACGTTCCGCCTGAGCTAAAGAAGGAGCGCCTCGGAAGGGTGCTGACTCTCCAAAGTGAGATCTCTCTCAGGAAAAACCGGGAGAGCATAGGGTCCATCGAAGAAATTCTCGTGGAGGGCGCGTCGAAGCTGGGGAAAGGGCAGATCATGGGACGAACGCGGTCGAACCGGATAGTGAACGTGGCAGGCCCCGAGGGTCTGATCGGAGAGTTCGTCTCTGCGAAAATAATGGAGGCAACCGCAAACTCGCTTCTCGGCGAGTTGATAACTAAAGCGAGCATAGAAAAGACGATCAATGCAAGGGGGATAGCATGGTAATGAAGGATTCCATTCAGATGTCCGTGGGTGGACTCACCTTAGATCCGGTGACCAAGACTCCCATCGTCATCCTTAAGGACATGGACAACAAGCTGAACCTTCCGATCTGGATCGGTCTTTTGGAAGCGACTGCAATGGCCACGGAGTTGGAAGGGATCAAAATGGCTCGTCCCATGACGCAGGAACATCTTGAGTGAGATGGGTGGGGCCATAGAATCGGTTCAAATCACCGATCTGAAAGAGAATACTTACTATGCTTTGATCCACCTCAGTGTGGCCGGTCGCGCTGTCTCTATCGACTCGCGTCCCAGCGACGCCATAGCCCTTGCGCTCAGAACCAAAAGTCCGATCTATGTGGCCAAAGCCGTTCTCGAGGCTTCTAGTGTGCTCCAGCAAACAGAGGAAGGAAAAGAACCCGACTTCGCCAATGTCTCAAAGGAAAAATGGGCCGAGATCCTCGAAAAGATGTCTCCTGAGGACTTCAAATACAAGATGTAGTCGACTCGCGGCTCTCGCGATTCACGACGTTTTCCTGACCCCAAACCGGTAAATAAATCCCAAGGCATGAATGGCCCGTCCTGTCAGAAGAATCACCCGCAAGGACATTCGGCGTCCCGACCAATTCATCACTCTAACCGGCAAGCTTCTTGAGCTATTCGCGCAGCACAGAACCAAATTCCTAGCGTTGCTGACCCTAATCGTTGCACTCCTTTTTGCTGCCTGGGGTTGGGATCTTTATCGGAACCGGCAGAACCGGCTTGCGGCTCATGAGTTCTCACTGGCCCTCGACCTTTATCACAACAGCAAATACCGAGAGGCATTGGAAGCCCTAGCCAGGCTCGACATCTATCGATCGTCAAATTATAGCGCGGTCGGCCTGTTGTATCAGGCCCACAGCTATATCGCCTTGAAGGACAACTCTAACGCCGAAGCGAAACTCCAAGAGCTGCTGAGAAGAGAAAAAAAAGATCCTCTTTTGCGCCAGCTCGCCTTGCTGACCCTGGGGTACACGCAGGAGCGCTCTGGCCGCTTCAAAGAAGCCGTCCAGAGCTTTTCGCAGGCGGAGACACTTCAGGGCTCGTTTAAGGAAGAGGCTTTGCTGGCCAAGGCACGCTCTAGCACCCTCATGCAGAACTACAACGAAGCACTAAAGGCATACCGGCAGTTCGTTTTGAACTACCCGAACTCCGAACGAACCAAGGAAGCTATGCTGCTGGCGCAGGAGATGGAGGCGAAGGTCGGAACAGCTGCTGCCGGGAGGTGAGTCTCTTACCAATCACTTGGTTCAATCTCACAGGCTTATTTAGAGGCGCAGGCCGTTCAGAATTAACTCTTTACATAATATAAAGCACATAAGATAAAAGCCTTTCAGAGATATAAAAGCCAGAGGTCACACTACCCTACCGGCATCTTTTTTAACCAAGAATAGGCGGGTTCTGAGTCGCTCCTTACGGCGGATGTAAAGCAACTGACCGCGCGGTTGTTCTAAGAGCTGATAGATTCCCTTTTTCAGAGGACGGTTGCTCATATCGCTGCAGGTTGTGCGGGCAGGCTTTTCAATCCATTCTTTGTGATGAGTGCAGTTGCCGGCCAATTTCCGCTGCGACGTGGGCGGTTGTTGAAAGTAAAGGCAGTAATTGCAGGTGTTCTCTTGTTTTGCCTTATGCTGTGAGGAGGACATGACAACCTCTTCACCCTACCCTACGCGGGAAGGTTTTGGAAGGGGATGGCGCTGTGCATCCTAGAAGTAACGCCAAAGCCACCATTTCTCAAATCCAACCTTAGCCCAGTAGATCCAACGGGACGGACCCCAAGTGCGAGCGTCGGTCGCCCCAAAAGGCGGCCAGCCTTGAGGATAGATCGTCCGGTTTGCGGCTGCGCGACCCGCGCCGTAAGCCAGAAGTCATATCGTATGGAGGCGAACCGGTTTCGGCTCTCCCCGCTTTTTGATCTTAACGACTAAGTTGTGGGCTAGAATATCAGCCTCTTGGTGGGCCACGCCGCCGGCTTTTGAGGCTGGCATGTCGGCGCAGTCGCCGATGGCATAGACATTCTCCCACTTGGTTTCCAGAGTGTCGTAGTCGACTCGGACCCCAAGCTCCGTATCCGCTAGACCGCTGTCCCTGAGCACTTGTGCGGGTCGATGAGGCGGGACCATAAATAACAGATCATAAGAGAGCTTATAGCCGTATAATCCGGTTAGACGATGAATTCGTAATGCTGACGAATATTTCTTCTCTTGCTTTCCGCATCCATCCAGACGATGGGGTCGTGCGCTTCACCTACAGGCTCCGGGTCGCGGGTGAAATATTCGATCGTCACGCGGTCCCGGATGCCGCGCTGCCGGAAATAGGTATCGAGCATCCATTGAGCTTCGTAGGGCGCCGGTGGACAGCGATAAGGACCCAAAGGAACGCCGACAAGAATCCGGCCGCCGTTGAAGGAGGCCAGCGTTCGCCGCAACTTCACGGCAGCGTCCATCTCCCACGCATGATGGGCGGATTGGGCAAAACCGGGGATGAGATCAGGCATGATCTGAAGACCGAGCGAAACAATCAGATAGTCGTAGAAAAGCTTGGAGTCGCTCAGCACAACTTCTTGTCGCGACGGATCGATGCGGCCGATCTCATCCTGCACGACGCGGACGTTGCGCTTCTCCAGGCGGTTAAGGTGCCGCGAGATGTCCTCCGGCTCGCGCTCGCCGACCATGAG
>VBLN01000180.1:0-5200 GCA_005878685.1 Deltaproteobacteria bacterium
TTGCCGGCAGCCTTCGCTTCGATCGCGACCTGCATGTCATTGACCACGAAGTCCACCTCGGTGCCACCAGCCAATCGCCAATAGGCTAAGGTGGCGAACGCTTCTCTGTACGCATTGTGAGCGCACAATTCGTGGAACACCCAGTTCTCAAAAGCTTTACCGTATAGCTCTGAGCCCGGTTTCAGATCGCCGCGCTTAGTCAGATGATTAACGACGCCGACATCGGCGAAGTAAAATTTTGGCGCCGCGATCACCCGACGTTTCGGACGCTTGGTGTAAGCCGGCAGCCAGCGACCGAGTAGCGTGTCTTCAAGGATCTGAAAGTAGCCTTTGATCGTATGGCTGGAGACGCCACAGTCGCGCGCGATGGTCGAGAAGTTTACGAGTTCGGTGTCGGAAAGAGCTGCCACGTTGAGAAACTGAGAATAGACAGGCAGATTGCGTACGAGCCCTTCCGCAGCCACTTCCTCCTTTAGGTAGTCTGCGACATAGCCGTTCAGAAGCGGCCGAGGCTGATCCGATTGGTATATGCTCGGTAGGTAGCCGTGGTTCAAGATCCGATCGAGATCGAAGTCCCGTCCTATCTCTTGGGCTGTCAATCCGTGGAGTTCATAACGAACGGCCCGCCCACCAAGAAGATTCGCCTGGCCGCGTTTCACCTTGCGGGCGCTTGATCCGCACAAAGCGAAGCGAACCGGGCGATGCTCGTGGAGCCAGTGGACTTCATCAAGCAGCTGCGGTACCTTTTGTACCTCGTCAATGACAACTTGGCGAACAGACTCACGTGCCGCAAGCTCACCGCGCAACAACTCGGGATTCTGTACATAGCGGCGGAATTCGTCCGCTTTGAGAAGATCGATCCAGAGTGCATCGGGGTATGTAGCCTGGAGGAGCGTGGTCTTACCCGTTTGCCGCGGTCCCCATAAAAAGAAAGTCTTGGTACCCGATGCCGGGAGGTGTAGTGCACGTTTGAACATGTACTTCAAATTATCATGATTATTTGAAATGTCAATTCAACTTTAGTTTACCTGACAACTCCCTTTGGGAGAGCTTAAAATCGATGCGGAATTTACAAAAGCGTACCCCAAAACCCAGAAGACTGGACGTCGCCGGTCGCCCGCTCCAATTTTTCTAAGTCTATCACCCCTTGATTCTCATCCTAAACTTGCCTTATTTTACACCGAACTAACTTGCGCTGGATCCCTGGATCCGGTCATACCTTTGGTTATTGCATCCGGACTGGGTCTCCCCATCCGGGCTTTTTTGTCTATGGCGAGGAAACAAAATCTTTTGGAGCTGGCCGATGAGCTACGGCTGAGCCGATGGTATCAGTCTTCCATGAAGAGCCAAGCTTGCGTCGCAAGTTCGGCGCGTCGTACGAGCGCCATTGTCAGAGCGTTCGGAGATGGTTCCCGGGGAAGAAATATCAATGGACCGCCTGACCCCGCCGGACTTTCTCCGTGAGGCGACAATAGGGATATCGTGGATAGTCAGTCAATAATCTGGGGAGTAATTTTCGGCTCGATCGGGCTTGGTTACTTCGTTTACGGGAAGAGACAAAGCAGTCTTGTCCCCCTGGTGTGCGGGATTGGGCTGATGGCCTTTCCCTATTTTGTATCGAATACGGTTGTTCTCGTGATCGTCGGCGTGTTGCTCTCGGCGCTTCCGTATTTTGTAAGGCTTTGAACCCGTCACGTGGGCGAGTGTGGCAACTTGGTGAGCTTCCCAAGCTGGACGTTGCCGGTTCGACCCCGGTCGTCCGCTCCAATTTTAGGTCGGGGTAATTCCTTCATCTATCAGATTTTGTGCCCTTTCAAACCTGAGTGCTCTATCAAGCGTATTCACACCGTCCAATGCTCGGGAGAAGATGGCTATGGCGTCTTGTCATGCGCGTGTGGCTTTGATCCAGCATTGCAGTAGCGATTGTTAAGTGCACACCCTTCGTGACCATCCAGCTTGCCGCCGTATGACGCGGCGCGCCTTATCTATTAGTCACCTGTTTCTTCAATCAATTTACCATTGCTCAGTTAATATCATTACAAAGCGAAGCAGACTTCAGAATCTCGGAGACAATAAGGAGAAGTATTTCAGCTCTCTCCATACAGGCTTCCGTTTTCCTCACAGTCTGGCCCCCTCTCGAGCTCTCTTAGGCGCTGCATCGCTCTTTCCCTGCATTGGCAACAGGCCAGAGTAGAAGACGATACCTTGCAACATGCGCTACACTTCCGGTGCCTGCAGAAGTCACATTTTGTCCCGATTAACAAGACCTCACCATATCGAAGTTAGACGTCCTGTGGTCGTTTCACGCTTCGTGCGATTCAAGATGCAAAGGCCGCATGAGGTCAGATAATTCCAGAGCGCAAAATACGGTGGCCCGATACACTATCTTGTCCATTCGTAAAAGCGCTTTAAAAACATGTGCTTATACAAGCCGAGTGTTAGGAGGCTGAGCAAAAATGTTTCGACAGCCAGGGCGGCGAACTTTGTAAGCTATTGATCTTGATGAGGCGGCGGAAATGGTACACGCATTGCTGGAAAGTCAAACCAAGCCGATCAGAGGTTAAATCAAAGTTTAGTAAGGAAAGAGAAAAGAAGGAACAGTAAGAAAAGATTTGGTCTTTGGCAGGCGTTCTCCGAGAAGAAAGGATTAAGAATGGAGACGAGTAAACTCATTGCAAGATTTCCACCGTTCCTCATTCTTCTAGCGCTTGTCTGCGCTGCTATTGGTGGCGGTCTTGGGCTAGGAGCAGGTGCTCTTCTTGGTGTTCAACTCCAAGGTCAAGAGATCCAGCAACAGCAAGATGAACAAGTTCGGCGGAACCCGACCGCGAACGCCAAGAGCTTCAGAGCATCAAGCCGTCAAGGTGAATATTAACATGGATCGTTTTTGTCGAATCAACGCGAGAATTCACCGAAGCCTTTCGCTGTCTTTTCTTGCAGGACTTTTTTCCGCCTTTATTAGCGGCTGCGCCGCCGTAGGCCTGACGCTTTTTGGGGTGGGCGCCGGTGTCAGCACCGGCACCGCAGTCTCCTATACCCTGGACGGGACTGCTTACCGGACTTTCACTGCGCCTCTACCAAAAGTAGAGACGGCGATGCTGATGGCCTTCGATCGTGCGACGCTGACGGCCTTCGATCGTATGGGGATTAAGGTAGAGGCAAAGGAGAAAACCGAACAGGGGAGGTCCATCAAGGCAAGCGGTGCTGACCGGCAGATAGAGGTCGGACTCGAGGCTATAAGCCCAAACACTACACGCATTCGGACGGTAGCCAAGCAGGGGGCCTTTTTTAGGGACCGGGCCACCGCGACCGAGATCATTTTACAGACGGAGAAGGTACTCAACGGAACTTAACGGATAAGGAGAATGACCATGAAAGTAAGAATTTCCTCAGGTTTGTGGATCTTTATTTTCGTTCTGAGTTTGGCCCTTGCACCGGAGTTGGCCCACGCCCAAACTCAGACAACCTCAGCCCTCAGTACTGAAGCGTCACACATGGACTCGCTCGCGGCCACTCAGGGACAATCCAAGGTCGTGGACAAGCTGAGCACTGACTTTGGCTCTTTTCTCGGAGCTGATGCCAC
This sequence comes from Deltaproteobacteria bacterium, assembly GCA_005878685.1. Lineage (GTDB taxonomy): Bacteria > Desulfobacterota > Binatia > UBA9968 > UBA9968 > DP-36. The sequence goes on from VBLN01000180.1 coordinate 3,584, forward strand.
AGGGGTCATTACGGGTCTTAGGAACGGCACGCCTATTACTCTGACGACAACGACGCCTGGCACTACCCCAACTTCTGCACCGGTAACCACTACGACCATGATCAATCCTCCTACGGGGAAAATGGGCTGGGGCAATGTCTATATCTCTCTTGCATTGGCGAAGCAGCAACTGAGTCAGTACGGCATCACGCAGCCAACCCCGCAGCAGCTACAGGCGGCGCTCACGGGAGGAACTATCACGACCGGTACGGGAACGACTGCAACGACCAGCCAGCTTCAAGGGGTCTTGACCTTAAGGAGCGATGGTATGGGCTGGGGCCAGATTGCCCAAAAGCTAGGCTTTAAACTTGGCCCTGTAATAAGCAGCCTTAAAGCCGCCAATCATGGCTTAGCTGCCGGGGCTACTTCTTCAACGAGCACTAGTAGTGTGGCCGGTAGCGGCATATCGACGGGAAAAGGAGCTTTGAGCAAGGGTGGAAGTGATGAAGGGATCGTGACAGGTTCGGGACGGCCTACGGGTACGGGGTCGGAGAGCGGTATCACAACTGGCAGCGGACATGGTTACGGTGTCTCTGGGGGTGGTCCTGGCGGAGCAGGGCAAAGCGGTAAAGGCCACGCTAAATAGAGGCGGCTAAGACGGCAATATGTCAGTACGCGTGCTTGTAGAAAAACAAAAAAATAGACGCCTGTTCGAAAGGAAGGGTCAGACTTTAGTTGAGGTGACCCTTATTTTGCCCCTGATGCTGCTTTTGGTCGGTGCGGCTGTGGATTGGGGGCTGCTGTTTTTTGTTTCTCACGTTACCCAGAATGCCGTCCGGGAAGGTGCCCGGGTGGCCGTAACAAAAACGAGTATGACAAAGGCCTCAATCATAGCCGAGGTTGACAACAAGATACCCGATACCCCTCTTTTTTCCGATTTCAGGAACAGCGTTGACGTCTTGTGTCCGACACCAGGGAGCCCTTTTTCCCCTGCTTTTATTACCGTCGTGACAAACGGTAACTTCAATTTCATGTTCATGCGTCTCATAGGGTTCACAACTACCAATATTAGCCGTAGCGCGACCATGCGCTATGAAAGGGAAATTGGTACATGCCCTTCTATCACCTAGAGGAGAGGTCATATGAATAGGTTTTTAAAGAAAAGATCCCATGGCCAAGCTATTATCGAGTTCACTCTGCTCTTGCCTTTAATCATTATTATCGTAGGTGGGTTAACAGACTTGGGACTCGCCTTTTATATTTCCGTTGGTGTCGAAAATGCCGTGCGTGAAGGGGCACGGGTTGCCGTTACCGTTTCACCGTTGGTGGCCGACGACCCTACTGTGAAGCAAGTTGTGAAGGATCGGATCCCCCCTGCAGGTCAGTTTGCTCTCAAGTCTGGCTATCCGACAAACACGCTACCAAGCTCTGCCACCTGTGAGGGGAATGTGACCGTCACGGCAGAGGGGACTTACAATTCCATGTTTTTGCAATATATAGGCTTTACGAACATGACCATATCGCGCAGCACTACCATGCGCTATGAGGGCAACCCGCTTTGTCCCGTGGCGCCATGAAGCTGTCAGGCGCTCCATCCATAATAAGTCAAGTTTAGGAGATTTATATGAACGCTTTAAG
>VBLN01000180.1:5220-5716 GCA_005878685.1 Deltaproteobacteria bacterium
GGGGTTGCTCTTTGTCGCCCTGGGAGTTGATGTCGGCTGGATGATCTACGTGAAGACTCAGGCTCAAAGGACCGTTGACGCGGCTGCCCTCAGAGCGGCGGCAGCGATTCCGAATTACAACAATGCCGGTGATACTAGCATGGTGTACAGTATGGCAACGGGGGTTAACGCTGCCAATACAGTTATGAATCAGGACGCACAGATAGGCGGAAGTAATATTGAGCTCTGCGCTGATAATCCCAATAGTCCCACCTGTCTAGCCACGACTTATCCGACGCCGGCGGGCGGAGTGAAGGTTACGAAGGCCTATTCGGCTCCTCTCTTCCTTTCTGGCCGACTGCTAAACGGCGGCAATAATAATGTGGATCTGACCGTGAGCTCAATCGCATGGCTGGGGGGCCCTGGAGGGCTTACGCCGGACCTGCCCATGGGGATGTGCCAATCTCAAGTAGGTTACCCGAATAAATGCAGCGATAGCCCATCGTTGCCTAAGGAA
>VBLN01000180.1:5728-8933 GCA_005878685.1 Deltaproteobacteria bacterium
TGCCTGGTGGACACCGATCGATGTCCAGACCGATGCCAGCGATTGTAGGAAGCTTGTCCAGGATCCCTCTAAATTTCCTCTCCTCCATATAGATGATCTTATTCTCCGTAATAATGGCCAGGTTACGTCCTGTCTTAATGACATCGCGCAAAAGTATAAAACCTGTCCTTCGACCTGCGATCCTGTAGGCCACCCCGAATGCACCCGTCTCGTGCCGGTTTTCGATTGCAGTGGAAATCCCAATCAGTCGGCGCTTGTGGTGGGATTTGCCAAGCTCTGCATCACAGAAGTCCAGGCCCAGGGAACTCCCAAATACATTAAGGGACCTTTGATTTGCAACGTACCGGTCCCTGGCGCCATCGGAGGTGGCGCTTTCTTTGGGATATATGCCAGTCGGCCTGTTTTAGTGAAGTGATTGTATCTTGGCAGGTGGGCCTTCAGCGGTCTGCTAATAGCCCGTGGCTCTTTAGGCAGCGGTTGGTTGGCTGTTTTGGTGTTTATCATCAACGGGGAGAGTAAAATAAAAAGTGGTCTCTTTTCCTTCCTCGCTTTTAACCCAGATACTTCCTCCGTGAGCCTCTACGATCATCTTGCAGATCACTAACCCGAGACCCGTTCCCTCGTGACTTAAGTTTTTTCCGCTGGTGGTTTGACGGTATTTCTCAAAAAGCTGCCCAATCTCCTGTGCCGATATCCCTGCTCCATAGTCTTTCACCCACAGTTTGACCTCCCGTGTACTTTGTTGACTGGCTCCCACCTCTATCTCTCCGCCTTGTTTGCTGAACTTAATAGCGTTGCTCAATAGATTGGCCAAAACCTGTTCCAAGCGATTGGGATCGGCTTTAATTTGAGGAGAGCTTAGATCCACGCGGTTCCTGAGGACAAGGTCTTTTCCCCTGGCTAGAGTCTGATAAAAATCGAGGGTGTTTTGCACCAAGCCGTTCAGATCGACTTCCTGCTTAACCAGATCGAGCCTGCCCGCCTCAAGCTTAGATAGATCTAAAAAATTCCTGACAAGTTCCAACAACCTGCGGGCCGCGGCCTCGATTCTGCCAAGCCACTTTTCCTGCTCGGCATTAACCGACCCGAAGATTCCTTGTTGTAAAATCTCGCTCGCCCCCATGATCGACGCGAGCGGTGCGCGGAGGTCGTGAACAATCATGGCGCTAAAGTCCGCTCTCTCTTCATTGACCTTCCGCAACTCGTCCGCTTGCCTTTTCGTCTCGTTAAACAACTGGGAATTATAAATGGCGATAGCCGCCTGCTCGACTAGAATCGCGAGCGCTTCGATTTCCTGCTCGCTAAAACGACGCTCTTTTCTCGTGAATACCGAAATGTCTCCCAAAGTCTCACCTTTGACGATCAAAGGCAGTCCTATGTAGGACACCAAGTTGTATTTCTGAAACAGTTCAATGGCGGGAATCCGCGGATCCGCTGCGGGATTCGCGACGATGACAGGAGTCTTTTTTTCGCCTATGATGCTCCTTAAAGCGATTCGCCCGCTAAGGACGTTTTCTTTTAGCTCCTCTTCCATAATATTGCTGCAAGCCAGGGTTTTCAACGTTCCCGTTTCCTTGTCCAGGAGCCTAACAAAACTTATGGCTCCGTAAGGCAGCAGCGATTCAATTTTCTGCAACAATATTTGTAAGACTGAACCCAAATCCAGAGTCGAGGAAACGGCCAGGCTAGTTTCCTGGAGTGTCTTTAAACGCCCGGCATTATCGCGCGCCAATTGCTCAGATAGGTGACGCTCTGAAACGACGGAAGCTAGGATCAGGGAGGTCGTCGTCACGACCGCCATAAATATCTGCAGCAGCATGAGACTCTCGATCCGCGTGTCTCTTGTAAATGGGCCGAAGCCTGCCAGCGTCCCCCAAATGGCTATACTGGATATCGTGAATGTTGCCGTGGCGGCGCCTCGGGGTCCGAAGCGCAACCCCGCCCAGAGAAGAGGGGGAAAAACTAGATAAGTCAAAGGAAGATTTTTTTCTTCGAAGGTCAGGATGCCGCCGAAAATCCATGTTCCAATGCCAATGACACAGAGGGCTATAGTCACTCGCTCCGCCCAGCCCCGGAACTCTGTTCCATGCCGCGCTCCACTGCGCCGCCGCGTGGTCCAAGTTAGTAAAAGCGGCGCTACGACTAGGTCGCCCAGCATATCCCCAACCCACCAGGTTCCCCAGGTCAACGCGTAAGCTGAGGAGGGAATAAGACCGTTGAGCCAGAGGCTAGAAACGCCAATCGTCGCACTGACGATCGTACTGGCGGGGGCGGCAAACGCGATTAATCCCAGAGCGTCCCTGAGCCGCTCCAGCGAGGGCCGAAATCCTACAAAGCGCTGCAATAAATATGATCCTAGGAGGGCTTCGAGGGTATTCCCAAGCGCAATTGCAACTGCCACCGTTACGGGTGCGCCGGTCAGTAAGTTCACCAGGAAGGCCCCAAGCATTACAGCCGGCCAAAGCTTGTAGCCAAATAGCAGCAGCGCGGCCAGTGAAATCCCCGTGGGCGGCCACACCAGTGTGGCAAATGTGTTCACGGGGGCGATCATGAGGCCCAACTTTCCCGTGACAAAGTAAGCCCCACACAGAATCCCTAATCTCGCAATGTAGGCAAAAACCTTCATAGCAGAAGTCATAAGGTTGGGGTGTATTTGTGGGCCGAACCTAGGAAAGATTAAGTATACAAAGGAAGATCAATTGTTGGGTCCGATTTTTCACTTCGACCTTTCTTCCGGTCACTGTCAAGATTTAAAGAAGCCGAGGAGCAAAAAAGAGGCCAACCATTCATATTCCCAAATGTCCGCTTTTGCGCTTTTTCTTTACGGAGAGCTTCTCCTATTAGTTTGGCTCACCGAAAAGACTTACGACAGAGTTAGCAACTTGCGCCTTGCTCGGCTAGTCGAGATCAATCTTACCACGTCCCTTTGAGAAGAAAAGTCTACCGTAATGCTCCAATTTATTCTCGATTGAGATGCGTGAATGACGATTAGTAAACCCGTTTTAACCCTGGCCGTGAATCGGTAAAGATTTTTAACCCCGTAGTACAGAAATGGCCTACTTATAAAACAGGCGCGGCCCGATCTGGCGCACGGCCGTTTTTCGATTCCGGCGATGAACGACCTTCTCTGCCGGAAAAGTCCTCGCTCTAGGATCAGCCGTCCAAGACGGAAGTTTCCCGTCACCTCTGTGATTGACAAACCTTC
>VBLN01000181.1 GCA_005878685.1 Deltaproteobacteria bacterium
CCTCTGAGTAACACAGAGCATCATAGAGGTCTTCCTCCAGTATGGCCATTCGCAGCCTGCGTCCTTGGCTTTGCCCGGATTCGATAGCGCTTCTGATCGGATGTGGCCCGATATTCGGCGCCGCCGAAACCACGTACTGATAGGACTCGCCCAAAGCGCCGGCTGCAGCCACCAAAGTCGGAAGAACAAAGTGGACTTCCTCTCGCCGGCTTCCGGGAAGCAAGCTGATCAAAGGGACAGAGGGATCCATGTCATGCTTGCGGAAAAATTCAGCCCGAGTGAGCTTTGACCGCACCCGCTTGACTAGAGCACCGGAACTCCTGCCCTCTGGTAAAATCTTTGCTCAAACGGAAAGATAACGATCATCCTGCTCACGTAGCGCTGGATTTTCTTAAGCCTGCCCTTGCCCCAGGCCCAGATCTGCGGGCTGACAAAATAGATCACGGAGACTCCAAATTGCTTCAGCCGCCGGGCCAGAGGTAAATTGAAAGTCGGAGTATCCACGAGAACAGGCAGCCGCGGCCGTTCATGCCGTATCATCTGGACGAGCCTTCGGTACGCCGAGTAGATCGACACCAGATGGCGGGTGAATCCGAGGGAGGCCACGACAGAGTGGCCGGTAAGATCTGCGATGAGTCTGACGCCCGCTCGTGCCATCGTCTGTCCGCGGACGCCAAAAAAACTACCGTCCACCTCCAGATGCTCGCTTATTTCGGAAGCAAGCTTCAATCATCGCCTTTGGAAAAATGTTCTAGTCTTGTAAGGAAAAGGTCCATCAGAGTGCGCACCTGCGAATCGCTCAGGGCGGCCTCGCGGTAAACGGCGGTTAATTTGAGCTGGTCGTCCACGGTCGCAGGCGATACAACAAGAGGCAAGGCGGGACCGGTTGGTGGGATAGGAAAACAGGCGAGAACTTTCCCTCTGCCTCCGGGAAATTCCGAGCTTCTCATTTTAATGTAACTCAGACCCGCCGAGAAAGGATAGACCTTTCGATACCAAGACCGGTCTTCTTTGGCGCCGAGCCATCGCCGCAGCAAGAGGACGGTCAAAAAATCCCACTCCGGCCCGCCAAAGCGCTTTTCTCCTTTTTCCACCCGCGTCTGCCGGACAACCTCGTCGAGCATCGCGTCGAAGTCGCCGCTATCCGGATCGTTTAGCAGCGTTACCCAGTGGCCGACAAACAGACCAAAGCAGTCCGAAAGCTGCTTCGGTGCAACTTGCCGGAGATCGACGGCCGCCGCCAAAGCCAGGCCGCGCCTGCGCCTCTCAAGCTTACGGGAAGGCGTGATTCGCGCCATGGCCGCTCCCAAGGTCGTCAAAAAAGCGTCGTTGACGCTCACTCTTCGCCTTCTGCAGGCGGCGGTCAAGCGCAGTAAAAAGTGCTGCGGCGTGTCAAAGAGCAAGACCCGCGAGCCGGCTCCCCGATCTATCGATTCGGGTAGGCGATAGACGTAGCGCAAACGGCCATAGAGCCGGCACGCACGTGCGAGAGTTCTGATGTAGCCCAGACGCCGGTAATGGCTCTTCATGACTTCTCCATAGTCGGGAGGATGCATCCTTAAAGAAGTCCGAGGAGGGGCCGACGCCGTTCCGAAATAACGCGCGAAGACGCGGCGCAAGAGAAGACGTATCGAAACCCCATCGGCGATGAAATGACGCCATACAAGAACAAGAAAATGGCTTTCCGAGCGGAGATCGTCAATAACAAACCACTTGACAGGGTGATGCGGCGACAGCGGGAAGGGCAACTTCACTTGTTCCGTAAGAAACGCGCCAAGTGTGTCTAGGACGCGATCGCCGCTCTGGATCGCTTCAAGCCGGATGGTCTCGATGGGTTTGTATTCGTAGCTCCTCCGCTTACGATCCAGCAGCAGTTTTCCCAAGCCCGCTTCTTGACACGACTCCTGAATGGCTCCCTGCAGCGCTTCGAAGTTCGCACGGCCGCGCAGCTGAAAGACGGCGCCGGCGTTGTATGGCTCGGCCTCCTCCCACAGGGCCATGACCTGCTGAAACGGATTGAGCTTAATGGGCCCGATTGCATTCGCAGTCGTTGAAATCTGATCGCCTTTGCTATCGCTCACGGATGATCCTAAACAAAATTTGGCAACTTTCAGCGTAAAGAAAGCTCCTTTTTGGTGCGGTACGTTTTCCAACGGTCATGCATCCAGAAGTACTGCTCCGGATATCGTCGAACAATGGTTCCCATCTCGCGATTCATCGCCTCCGTAAGGCGAAAGATCTCGCGCTTTTCGTCTTCGTGAACCACAGGCCATATCGGATCGCTGACAAAGGGATCAAAACGAAAACGCTTAGACTTGCGGCAGCAAGCCACGACGACAATCGGCCGATTGTAAAGGACCGCCAGCAGGGCGGGAATGGGGGTAGTCGTCGCTTTGCGTCCCAAATAGTCGACCACTATCGCTTGCATCGTGCTCTGATCGGGTAGCATCCCGATCGACTTGCCTTGACGGAGTGCTCTTTGCAAGAGATAGATCGAATTGGTTTTGGGGATGATGACCTGACCGCTCGCCTCACGATGCGAGAAGAGCCACCTTTCCAGATACAGATTGTCCAGAGGCCGGACAATAATGACCAAAGGAATGCCTGCGCTGTAGCCTACGAAAGGAAGAAATTCCCAGTTGCCGAGGTGGGGCGTGACAAAAATACACCCTTTCGATTTTTGATGTATCTCCCGGGCCTTTTGAAAAAAAGAATCCAATCCTTCTCCAGCCGCTTGGATCCGCTTCCGGCCTCGAGGGCTGTTCAGAAAGGAAACAAACTTCGCCGTCTCAAATAGAGACGCGATAAAGGAATAACAGCTCTGACGTGCCAGCGCTGTAATTTCCTCCGGACTTTTGTCTTCTTGGAAAACCGCGCGAAGATTTTCCACTGCGATCCGCCGCCGCCTCGGAACAAAAACGTAGCACAGGCTTCCGAGAATTCCGCTAAGAAAATGGCCCATGCGAAGAGGCAGGAGCGCGGAGAGATGGAAGGCCAAATAGACGGACACAAACTCAAAAAGTTGGACGAGCTTGCTCTTCTCTTTCTTGCCATTTTTCCGGGCAGGTGAGAGGGTCATGGAACGGAAAGAATCAGGCACGACGATTGCCCGGCAATCCCATAGCTAAGCGAGAGGAACAGCTTTTTCTCGCTGGCTCGATGATGGCTCAGCACTTGGATGTCGGAAAATTCTGGCTCTGTTATGGTAAAATTCAAAGTCGCAGGGATCAGCCGGTTGCGAACGGCATAGATCCCCAAAACCAGCTCCGCCAAGTCACTGGCCGCGCCCATATGGCCCGTGTAAGGTTTCATGCCGCAGACCGGGACATCGGCCCCTTCCGCTTCCAACACTTCTCGGATGGACGTTAATTCGGAGCGGTCTCCCTTCTGTGTCGCACTCCCGTGCGCGCTGATAAAAGCCAGATCGGCAACGTCACAGCCGGCCTCATTCAGGGCGAGGCGCATGCTCCGGCTGCAGACTCGTTCTGGAACGGTCAGTCCTCGACCGGGCGAAAACTCAACGGCGTTCCCACAACCTTTAATCGTCGCCAAGACATTCCTGTTGCGCTGCGCCACGCTCTCTTCGGCCTCAAGAAAGATCGCAGCGCCTCCCTCACCGGGAATGAAACCATCCCTCAGCCGGTCGAAGGGCCTGAAGGACTGCTCCCCTGCGTCACACTTCGACAGCAAACCCAACCCCTGGAGCTCGTAAAGCGGAACCTCGGTAATCCAGTTGCCGTAGCCAGCGGCCAGGGCGATGTCGGCCCGTCCCTGTTGAATGGCCCGGAAGGCTAGCTCTAGCGCCTCACTGCCACAGGGAGAGAGGCTGGCCAGACTCGTATTCGGGCCCATAAATTCGCCAAAGGCCGACAGAAAGCTAAAAAGATTGTTCAAAATCGATTGCAGGAGAAAGAAAGGATTCACTTGGGTGAGGGTTGCCTGGTTGAGCTTCTCAAAGCTCATCTCCTGCCACTTTCCGTTTGTCCCCTCTTTGGTCGCAGGGTAGAGAAAGTCGCAGCCAATATTGCTGAAATCTCCCGACGCGATATACAATGCTCGGCGGTCCCGAGGAATCACGGATAAGTCAGCCCCGGATCGTTTTAGCGCCTCGCACGCAGAAGAAAATCCGAGCAGAGCGCCGCGATTCAAAAACTTCATCTGAGGCGCCAGAGCCGGGAGAATCGGATCGATAAGCTCGAACGGCTTTACCTTGCCGAAGTACTGGAAGCAATGGGGGAGATCGTCTTTTGGGTAATAGCCAATGCCACTCCTTTGGTCGCATACAGCTGCCCAGTTCTCTTCAATCCCGATTCCCACTGGAGTGGTAAGACCGACTCCGGTAATGGCCACCGTCCGTCCGGTCATTTGAGGAACCCGCTCCTGGTGAGAAACTGAAAAAGCCGCTTTTGATCATCCACATTTTCAAGCTCGGCCAGAGACACCACATCGCCTTCGAATTCCGCGGTGATTTTCCTCTTGCCCGCCACCGCACAGATCCCCGAAAAACTCCTGTTCGCTGGAGAGTCGCCGGGCTTCCGTTGCACCTCAAGCTCCACTGAGTCGCCAGGATAAGTAAAGCCATAAAACATGCCGCGACTCACTTGCTTGAGGAGAAACCAGTTCTCAAATTTGGAGGAAGCCGCCTCCAGCCAGCCAGCGAGCTGGACTAACGCCTCTAAGAGTAGCGCCCCGGGCATGATTGGGTTCTTGGGGAAGTGATGCTCCAGAAAGTCCTCGCTCAGAGCGACATTCTTAACGCCCTTTATGCTTTCATTCGCTTTCCACTCAACAACACGGTCTACTAGAAGATAACGCATAGGGTTCTACGCTACATATTTTTTAACGACGACAGAGGCATTCTGCCCTCCGAAGCCGAAGGAGTTCGACAGTGCAGCCTCGACTCGGCGACACCGCATCACATTCGGCACATAGTCCAAGTCACACTTGGGATCCGGATTGCTAAGGTTAATCGTTGGATGAATCTCATCCCGGTAAACGGTGAGCGCCGTATAGACAAATTCAGGCGCGCCTGCAGCCGCCATGAGATGACCGATCAAGGACTTGCTCGAGCTGATGGCGATTCGCCGGGAGCGCTCCTTGAAGACTTTCTTAACGGCTAGGGTTTCCGCTGCATCATTGAGCCTGGTCCCGGTGCCGTGCGCATTGATGTAGTCGATGGCGTCGGGTTCGAGACCGGCATCTTTTAGTGCGTTCTCCATGCAAAGCGCCGCTCCCAGACCTTGGGGGTGCGGCGCGGTCACCTGGTAACTGTCCATCGACGAGCCGTAGCCGCCAACCTCCCCATAGATTTTCGCTCCTCGTTTAAGCGCGTGGCCTTCGTCTTCGAGAATAGCGACTCCAGCCCCCTCGCCGATGACAAGCCCTGCCCTCTTTCTGTCAAAGGGACGGCATGTGACCCCAGGGTCGACGGAATCCGTAGCGGCGGCCTGCAGCAGCACAAAGCCAACCAGTCCCAAAGGATTGATCATCGAGTCGGATCCTCCCGTCAGGATGACGTCGGCGTCGCCTCGCTGAATCGCCCTGAAACCGATACCGATCGCCTGTGTCGCAGAGGCGCAAGCGGATGTCACCGTGCAATTAAGCCCCGACAAGCTAAACTTCGCTGCAATCACCGAAGCGGCCCGATGCGAGTGATTGCGCA
>VBLN01000182.1:0-6376 GCA_005878685.1 Deltaproteobacteria bacterium
CTCAAGGTCTCCATGAAGTGTTTGGATACAGCAGAACCCGGTTTGAGAAGCTTGGCAGGTTGAGAAGCCTGCGAAACGCTGTTGCTCATCCCGCGCGCTCCTTAATCACAAATCCATCATCATGTGTGAAGCTTTGGGAGAAACTTCAGCTGATCGAGGAAGTCCTTGCACGGTCGCGTGGAACCTAACAATGCCTTGATGGCAAGGGCCCTTCGGCAATATCCTACCCGCATGTGCCCCGGGTGCCGAGCAGAGAAGGCGGGAACATCGCAGGAAGTTGTATGACGCCAAAAACGCTGGAAGTTGGCGGGAGCAATAAGCTTCAGTCGGTTTTTGCTCGGAGTTAGGCGGCATTACGAAGCGATGGTAGGACGACGTTTCATCCGGGAGCCACGAGGACGCCAAAGAAGGTGAAATCGATCACTGATGAAAAAGTACTCACCCCGATTTCGTCCTAGTGGGAACTCTGCTAGAGTGTCGGTTTAAGAGGTCCCAATGAGCAAAGTCAAAAATATCGAACGAGAAATTCAAAAGCTTACGCCGTCTGAACTTGAGGCTTTTCGTAGATGGTTCCGTGAATACGATTCTGATGAGTGGGATCGCCAGATTGAGGAAGACGTCCGGGCCGGCAAGCTTGACAAGCTAGCGGAAGAAGCCTTGGCTGCGCATCGTGCGGGGAAGAGCAAGGAGCTTTGAGGCACTTCGCTTCTCCTAGTTTTTGGTTTTGCTATAGAGCTCTACCCGAACCGATTCAAGAACTTGCGGACAAGAACTTCGCGCTTCTCAAGGTAAACCCTTCTTATCGGTCGTTACGCTTCAAGAAAGTTGGAAAGTATCGTGCCGTCCGAGTTGGCCTACACTACCGAGCGTTGGCCACCGAGGCGGGCGAAGACTTATTGTGGTTTTGGATTGGCACTCACTCTGAGTACGACAAGCTTGTGGGCTAACTTTTCTCTCCAGACCGACGGTATACACACGGCTGAGCACAGCGTTAGGCAATCACATCTACATTGAGATGCCTTGATGGCAACGGCCCTTCGGCGATATCCTACCCGCATGTGCACCGGCAGCCGAGCAGAGAAGGCGGGAGCATCGCAGGAAGTTATGATATCAAAGATTCTGGTGATAGGGCTTTCCTTTCTCTTCTGTCTCGTCTCTCATCCATCAGAGGCACAAGTTAAACCCTCGCTTGAGAAGATGCGGTTCGTCTACAGCGCCATTGGCGGCTCTCAAGCCTCAGTATGGATCCCGTACGAGGCCGGAATCTTTCGCAAGCATGGCCTGGACATCGAGCTGCTCTATGTGGGCGGAGGCGGGCGGGCGGCGCAGGTGGTGCAGTCGGGTGAAGTTCCCATGGGAATCTTCACCGGAGGCGCGGTCGTCAACTCCAATCTGGCGGGGGGAGACCTTTCCCTTATCGCCCGGCCGGAGATCCGGCAGGTGGAGGAGTTGAAGGGCAAAAAAATAGGCATTACGCGCTTCGGCTCCGCCACGGACTTCGCCCTGCTCTACAGCGAAGAAAAGTGGCCGATCAAACGGGGGCGGGATTTCGCGGTGATTCAAATGGGCGGGATGCCCGAGATGTTCGCGGCGCTGAAGAGTCGCGCGTTGGACGCGGCGACGCTCAACCCGGAATTCACCATCCTGGCGCGCAAAGAAGGGCTCAAGGAGCTCGTCGACATGTCCGCCTTGGGACTCAGCTTCCCCACCTCAGCCATTGTCACAACCCGATCTTTCATTCGACGAAACGAGAACGCCGTCAAGAGATTCGTCCGCGGCTTTGTGGAAGGCAACCATTTCGCCAAAACGCAGCGCGACTTTAGCGTCGAAGTGTTCAGAAAATATTACAAGAACGACGACCGCGAATACTTGAACGGGATCTACGACTTGTATGTCTTGCGCTATATACCCCAGGTTCCTTACCCGTCCGCAGAAGCCATCAAAGTTGTCCTTGATCAGATGGCGGACAAAGATCCCAGGGCACGCGCGGCGCAGCCGGAGCAGTTTATTGATGCCCGCTTCTTCCAGGAGCTTGAAAAAGAGGGATTCATCCGGCGGCTGTGGCAATCAAAACAGCCGAGCTAACCGGAGAGCTGCCAAACTCTTCACTACCCGGTGCCGTGATCACGGGTTTTTTTACTTTCTGGAAATAAAAACCGCAGCGTTCATCCCCGGCCGCAAGACGCCGTCCGCATCTTCAACGACGATGTCGGTCTGAAAGAGCTGCAGAGCCTTTTCTTCCCCAGTCTGCCCGTTGCTCGGAGTGGATTCCGCTTGTCGGTGGACACGGCGTATGACTCCCGGGAAACTACTCTCCGGCAAGGAGCCGATCCAGACCTTCACCTTAAGGCCGGCGCGCACAAACCCTAATTTATCCTCCGGAAGATAGGCGCGCACCCATAGACTATCGATCTGGATGAGCGTAGCGATCGGTTTGCCGGCGTCAACCAAGTCGCCCAGCCGTAGGTCCAGCGCTTCCACGACAGAATCCAGCGGGGCTTTAATGACTGTTTCTTCTAGTTGTGCCTTCAGAAACTCCACCCGGGCGCGAGCCATTTCGACGCCTGCTTTCGTCTGAGCAATCTCCTCCTTTCGATAGCCGCTCTGGAGCTGTCTGAGCCTCGACTCGGCTTCGGCGAAACGATAGCGTGCCCGTGCCATGTCCTCCTTACGCGATCCGGCGAGGAACAGATCATACCGTTCCTTTGAGGATATCATCCTCTGCTCCGCTTCCACCGCCTTGGCTTTCGCATCATCGTAATCCTGACTTGCAACCAAATGACGGTCAACCAAGTTGCGTATCCGCTGCCGGAACTTTTCTGCATTATCATACTGCGCCTTCGCCGCAAGCCAATCCGCTTTAGCATGATCGGTCTCATCCTGCCGCGGACCGGCGATGAGCCTATCCAACTCCTCCTGGTTTTGCTTCACGGCCGCCTCCGCCTGCTCTATCTCCTCCTTCCTGTAACCGGCCCTCAGCTGAGCATACTTCGCCTCGGTTTGCCTAAGGGATGCCTGCGCCTCGGCTAGAGAGGCGTTGAGCTCGCCCGGTTCGAGCAAGACGAGAACATCCCCTGCTTTAACTAGCTGCCCTTCACGCGCGACCACCTTAAGAACCCGCCCGCCTATCTTGGAGCCCACATGAATGTCGTCGGCCTCGATCACCCCGGAAATTGCGAACTCTCCCCCGTTACCTATGACCCTCCAGGCAGTATAGCCAGCCCCAGCTACCAGGACTGCAATGGTCACACTGATAATATACAGACTTCTCTTCGACATCACTAAAACTCCACCCTCCGCCTTCTCCAAGTTATAGGTGGCTAACGGTCTCATACTCTAAAGAACTTCAAGCTCCTTGGCAACACAACCGTTGATTGCGTCGTCTTGAGATGGTAAGGTCATCCTGCATCTGGAGATGGCGTTCTCTATTAACTGCCTACCAGGGCTGATGACGCCTACTTCAATTCAGGAGGTAGAGTCATGGAACAGCTCTGGTGGGACGCGTCTTTCTGGATCGCTCTCGCCTTAATATCAAGCCTTCTCTCTCTCAGAATCGAGATTTCCGTCGCCCTGGTTGAGCTTATAGTAGGTATCATTGCCGGAAACTCGTTTCACCCGGAAATTTCCGAGTGGATCAATTTCCTTGCCAGTTTTGGCGCTGTCATCCTCACGTTTCTCGCCGGCGCCGAACTTGAAAGCCAAACCCTAAAGAGATTCTGGAAAGAGAGCCTGGTCCTAGGAATCATAGGGTTTTTTGCTCCCTTCGCCCTGTCATGGCTAGCAGCTCAGCTTTTCCTAGGTTGGGATCTTAGAGCAGCACAGATCGCTGGAATCGCGATGTCCACTACATCGGTTGCCGTCGTCTACGCCGTCATGGTGGAAACCGGACTTAACGAGACACCTATAGGGAAGCTAATCCTGGCCGCCTGTTTCGTGGATGATCTTGGAACCGTTATCGCCCTCGGGTTGCTGTTTACCAGCTTCGGAGTCTGGTTTTGGACCTTTGTTGCCCTAACCGGTGTTGCTCTGTTTCTTCTCCCAAAAATTACGCCCTACTACCTTAAAAAAGTCAACGCGCATTCCAGCGAGCCTGAGGTGAAGTATATCTACTTAGTGCTACTAGTCCTCGCGTATCTCGCCGTGCGAGGCGGTAGTGAGGGCGTACTTCCAGCATATCTGGTCGGCATGGTCCTGGCCGACACGTTCCTGGCCAACAGGGAACTGATAAGGCGGATGAGAGCCACGACGTTTGCCTTACTGACGCCATTCTACTTTCTCAAAGCCGGAAGCCTGGTCGACTTAAAGGCTGTGGTCGCGGGTTTTGCCTTCGTGGTCGTCTTCTTCTTGGCAAAAAGCCTTTCGAAATTCCTAGGCTTGTACCCGGCAGGGGCACTTTTCCGATTCACCACAAAGATCAATCTCTATACTACTCTGATGATGAGCACGGGCCTCACATTCGGAACGATCTCTGCCCTCTATGGCCTTACACATGGAATCATTACGAAAGAACAGTATTCCATCTTGGTTGTCACGGTCATTTTAACTGCCATTATCCCCACCCTCATAGCTCAAACCTTTTTTGAGCCGAAGGGTAAAGAACGTGAGGTCCTGTTTGGGAAAAAAGGAGGGAAGAAAAATGTTTAAGAAGATATTACTGGCTTATGATGGCTCCGATGGCGCGAAGCTGGCTCTCGAAAGGGTTGCGGAGCTTGCCAAGGTCACGAAGACGGAACTTCATATGTTGGCTGTCGGTAGGATCCCGGAATACGCAGAGACAATGAGCGAAGTGGAAGAAGCCCGGGAACAAGCTAAGAACTTTTATTCAAAGATCATGGAGGACGCGGTTGAAAGTCTAAGACAGCGAGAATTAGAAGCCAAGGTCCATATAGATTTTGGCAAACCGGGTGATGTTATCTTAAGAATTGCCGAGGATTTGATTGTTGATCTGATTGTATTGGGGACCAAGCCTCACTCCGCGCTGAGAAGAAGGTTTCTTGGAGCTACCGTAGACAAAGTTGTAGACCATGCTCTCTGCTCTGTATTGGTTGTGAGGACTGTAAGTTAGATATTCGGGCCGGTCTGATGAGCAAACGCTGCTCTTAGTTCGAGCTTCTTGGGAGTTTGTCGCCGGCAAGCCGGGAGTATTCACCAACGAAATGGGACACGATCTCCGAAAAAGATTGCGAAGGCACAAGATCTCTGCAGACAAACTCTCTGTAGCACATGTACCTTCCGATAGACTCACCATGAAAGATTTGATCGAAGAGATTAAAAGTGCGAAAGCTGTGATTTTCTATCTGAAACGCCCATTGCCCTCAGGTCTACTCAAAGCGCTGAAAGATGTAACCACCGCAGACTCACATCCTCTGGTCGAAGTCGTTGCGGAAGATCTGGAAGATATAGCACATCTCCGCACGTTACATTCCATCGGTTTTTCGCTCTATTATGGCCTCGGACTTCCTTCTCGGTCTATCATCTTCCTAAATCCAGATCGTGGCGTTTTCCTGGAAGAGGAGCGAAAGTCCTCGAACCGAATCTTTAAACCTCTGAAAGACTCAAAGGATCTCTATCTAAGTCTCCTTTGGAGGAGATTCGGCGTTGCGGTTGTATTGTCCGGGAGGATCAAAGAAACCGATTCAGAGAGCGGCCTCTACTGCTTGGTGGCCGATGGTCAGAGAGAGCAATGGTTCCGACTTAAAGACCCAAGCACGACAAATCCTCCACAGGTAGGAAACAGAGTTGAGCTTTTTGCTTGGGAGAGATGGGGAATCCAGATCCTTGAGGTCTTGGACATTGCGGTGCTAGAAGAGCGCGAGGCCTACCCTCCATGATGGGAGTCGATCAATTTGTCCTGCTTGCGGGTGGCGCCTTCGCCGCGTCCATGCTGGCCGCGGTCGCAGGCTTTGGAGGGGCAGCCGTGCTGCTGCCCCTCCTGGTGTTTGTTTTTGGCGTCCGCGATGCGATTCCCATTCTCACCGTCGCACAGTTAGTCGGCAACGGCAGTCGCGTATGGTTTAACCGCTACGAGCTTGAGTTACCTGTCGTTGCGTGGTTCGCCCTGGGTGGCGTGCCGGCGGCGCTCATAGGCGGACTGCTTTTCGCTTCTGCCCCGTTATCTTTCCTGACGCGCCTTTTGGGGGTTTTCCTGATCGCAACGGTCATCCATCGTCATGTGGGAAAAAAAGGGAAACGCCAGCTTCCCCTGCGCTCCTTCGCCATCCTAGGGGCCATCTTCAGCTTCCTCTCCGCACTGTTGGGAAGCGTCGGACCGATCATGATCCCCTTCTTCCTAGCTTATGGTCTCGTGAAAGGCGCCCTCATTGATACCGAAGCCCTCGCCACCGTTGTCATGCACGTCACCAAATTAGTGGCTTAT
>VBLN01000182.1:6408-11368 GCA_005878685.1 Deltaproteobacteria bacterium
GCGGATTCTCGAGCGTCTTCCAGAGCAACTGTTCGTGGCGATCATCGAAATCACCCTCATTGTCGCGGGGGTGAGCTTCTTGATCCACGGCTAAGCCGCGACTATGGTAAGGCCCCTTGACTTTGCCGAAAAAGCGGAGTTTATTAAACTTCAAAGGCTTCGCCATGTCCATCCCCAATAAGACAGTAGGGGCCGTTAGCTTCCTTTTTTTCTTCAGCTTCGGACTCCTCTCCATTAGTTTTGCCGCTTGCGACTATGTGGCTCCTGCGGGACTGTACCAGTATGTGAAGTTCCACCACTCCAAGCGCCATGGTCTGGCCCAGGCAGAACGAAACAACCTTAGGGAAACCATGCTGATCGAAGACGAAGCCCTTCTTCCGAAGCCACCCCAAGATCTTTCCAAAATACAAGAATCTGCAGAGATCCGTCTTGCGGTTCCCGAAGTTGTTTCGATCTCGGGAATCATCTTCACTCCAAAGATTTCTACGCTCAATTTCTCGCCCGTCCTGAACCTTTGATTCCTCCACTCCATCCTGCGTCGCCTTTGTTAAAGCGGTAAGTCTTATCGCTTGCGGCGAGGTCACCTAAGCTGGGAATTCAGTCAGATTCGCCGCCGGCGATCGCCCCATCGCGAGGCAAAGGCGCTCGATGCCGTTTATGTGCAGCGGCGCCGAATCGCCCGGGATGGTAAACGCAAACGTCTCAAAAACGTCTAATGAGGAGAAATCAAATGTATGCTGCTCGACCCCGCGCACCGCGACAAAGCGGATCTCATAGGTTAGGAACCTAGGTGCAAGCACTCATTAAACCGATTCAAAGGGAGAAACTAGTATGAAAACAGATATCGCTCTTGATGGACAGACAGGATCGTATCGAACCGGGCAGACGAGAGAAGAACCGTTTGTCCCCCGATCAGGCGAAGCTGCAGATGAAAAGACCTATTCCCTCTTTCAGCCTGACATCCTCGCTGCGGATCAGTATTTCCAGCACACGCGCAGAAAAAATCCCTTGGAGCCTGAGAAGAGGCTGATGCTGGCCGTGCTGCGCGATGCCGTAGAATGCTTTCAAAAATATCTCTTCTCCAAGAGTGCGAAAGGGAAGACCCTCTTTCGAGACGCAGAGGAATGGATCCTGGAAGAAAATCCTGACTGGCTCTTTTCCTTTGTGAACACATGCGAACTCTTGGGCCTTGATGCCACCTACATCCGTCATGGTTTAATGGATTGGAAGAAGCAAGCGCTAAGCGGAAAGGGCAGCGCTCAGATCTATCACCTGAACGCTCACAGGAGAGGACGGGCTACCGTCCGCACGAGGGCAAGGAACACGAGCGCGCTGAAGGTAGCCGGCATTTAAGAAGAAGCCGCATCTCTTGATCACTTCTAACGCAAGCAGACGCAAGGAGCGTTTCAACATGTTCAAGTTCAACAGAGAGCAAAGGAAAGGCACCTCTATACTGGCTGCCGTCAGTTTAACGTCTCTCCTCGTTGGCGCGGGAATCGGCACGAACCTCAGCCCATTGATCCGCGGCGCTGTCCATAACTCTCCTCGCACGGTTCAGGCTGCTGAAAGCCAGACCAACGTACCATCGAAAGGGATACTCGATTTCTCTCCGTTGGCAAAAAAACTAAGGCCCATGGTCGTCAATATCTCATCGACCCGGACGGCCGCGGGCGTCCACGCGCCCCCAAGCCCTTTTGGGGGAGACGATCCGTCCAACGAGTTTTGGAAGAGATTCTTTGGCAATCCTGGTCCCTCACGCCAGCAAAGTCTGGGCTCGGGCTTCGTTATCGACCGCACAGGCTATATTCTCACCAATAACCACGTCGTCGATGATGCTGAAAAGATTTCGGTCAAGCTTGCCGACGGAGGGGAGTTCGAAGCGAAGGTCGTCGGCAAAGACCCGAAGACGGACATTGCTTTGATCAAGATCGATACCAAAGAGAATCTTCCCGTCGCCTCATTAGGCGACTCGGACCAGCTGGAGGTCGGCGAATGGGTTCTGGCCATCGGCAACCCCTTTGGTTTGGATAGCACGGTAACTTCAGGGATCGTAAGCGCAAAGGGAAGGCATATTGGCGCGGGACCCTACGACAGCTTTATTCAGACGGACGCTTCGATCAATCCAGGCAACTCCGGCGGTCCCTTGATTAATATGAGAGGCGAAGTCGTCGGCATCAATACAGCCATCTTCAGCCAATCGGGCGGAAATATCGGCATCGGGTTTGCCACCCCGATCAATTTGGTCAAAGAAGTTCTTCCGCAGCTCAAGAGCAAAGGAAAAGTGACGCGAGGCTGGCTGGGCGTGGTGATTCAGAACGTAACACCCGATATCGCGGAGTCCATGGGACTGGACCGACGGCGCGGTGCCTTAGTCTCCGAGGTCGCCAAGAATGGCCCGGGCGAGCGTGCCGGCCTAAAAGTCGGGGACGTCATTGTCGATTATGACGGAAAGGAAATTAAGGAATCGGGCGACCTGCCGATTCTGGTTGCCCGGACTGCTCCTCAAAAACAGGTCCGGATAAAGCTTCTGCGAGACAAAAAGGAGATCTTCGTAACAGCCACGATTGGAGAACTAAAAGAAGAAAAGGAAGAACCGGTGGCTGCGGCTGAGACCAAAGGGAGTCTGGGACTTACCGTGCAACAGATAACCCCGCAACTCGCAGAGAATCTTGGGCTCAAACGCGCAACGGGAGTGGTGATCGCTGCCGTTGAACCAGGGAGCGTCGCTGACGAGGCCGGTCTGCAGCGGGGCGATGTCATTTTGGAGATCAATCGTGTCGCCATCCGCAATCTCTCCGATTATAAAAAGGCCGTC
The DNA here is from genome assembly GCA_005878685.1 of Deltaproteobacteria bacterium. Classification (GTDB taxonomy): domain Bacteria; phylum Desulfobacterota; class Binatia; order UBA9968; family UBA9968; genus DP-36. The sequence goes on from VBLN01000182.1 coordinate 9,224, forward strand.
GCTGACATCAAGAAAAGCAAGCGAGTTTTGTTTCTGGTCCGCCGTGAGGATAGCACCATGTTCCTTGCCTTGAAGCCTTAGGCTCTGCACGCAGCTTCACAAGCTCATTCCGCGTAGCGGCAATTGACGCGGCACCAAATCGTACAAGCTTGTCGAATTCCGCCTGAATAGCTATGATCGGCGGCTGACTGCATCCATGCCGGACAAGGAATCGACTGAGTTCAGCAGGCTCGGAGCCCAGAGCCCGTTTGCGGCTCTACATCATCGAAACTTCCGTCTATTCTGGACCGGCCTCTTCGTATCCAATGTGGGCACCTGGATGCAGATCACGGCCATCAGCTGGCTTCTTTACGACCTTACCAACTCTCCCCTTCAGCTCGGTCTCAATGGACTCTTTCGGGCCGTACCTACAATCTGTTTCGGACTGCTAGGCGGGACTGTTATCGACCGCTATGACAGAAAGCATCTCCTGCTCTTCACCCAAGCAACGCTGATGCTCTTGGCGTTCCTTCTCGGCCTGCTCGCGCAAACAGGCACGATCCAGGTGTGGCATATCTATACGTTGACGCTTGTAAGCGCTATCGTCGGAACCCTGGACGGACCCGCGCGCCAGGCGCTCTATCCCTCGCTTGTGCCGCGCGCCGTTCTTCCCAATGCCATCGCCCTGAACTCCCTGCTGTGGAAAGGGACAGTCCTCCTCGGACCCTCCCTCGCCGGGATCGCCATCAGCACCATGGGCACTGCGGGCGCCTTTTACGCCAATGCTTTGAGCTTTTTGGGCGTTATCGCGGCTCTTTTCCTGATGAAAACACCCTCACACAGAGTCGGTCACCGCGGCGAATTTCTAAAGGAACTCAATGAAGGCCTGTCGTACGTTTTCTCACAGAAGATCATTCTTGGAGTCATGGCGATGGAGGCGACCTCGTCTGTCTTCGGCTTAGATCAAGCCATGCTGACGATCTTTGCGCGCGACATCCTGCAGGCAGGGGCAAGCGGCCTCGGCTTCCTTCAGTCAGCCCGAGGTCTCGGAGCGATCGTCGGCTCGGGAATCCTGATCTTCATGGGCGAAACGCGATCGCACGGAAAAATTCTTTTTGTCTCCGCGCTCCTTTACGGCGCCGGCTTCGCGCTTTTCGGGCTTTCGCATGCTTTCGTCCTATCGTTACTTTTGCTTTTGGTCGTGGGCGCAACGGATACCGTATGGGGAGCGGCAAGAAACACCATCCTTCAGCTCAAGACGACCGAGACCATGCGCGGTAGAGTCATGGGCATTTTCCAGCTGAGCAATCGCGGACTCAACCCTCTGGGGCAGGTGGAAACCGGTCTGATGGTTCCGTTGGTGGGGGCCAGGGAGGCCACTTTCATCGGCGGGGTGATCGTAGTCGTCATTACCCTCTTCACGGGCTGGAGAGTCCCCGGCCTCCCTCGTTTCCACTGGGAAGAGGAAACCACGGCCACTAAGGTTTTTGATCTGGCTAGCCCAGAAGAGTCTTAGCATCATGCGAAGAGAACGCGACTGGGCGGATTATCACCGGTTGAGGATCAACGGGAGGCGAGCAATCGCGACATAGAGCTTCGGCTAAGCCCCTTCCGTTCCATCGGTCACACGATTGGATCGTCCGCGCCTCAGAAACCGAAGAAGGACCGAAGCTGCGACGCCTGACGCCTGAGCCTCCAAAGCCACGAACCCTCCTCTCCGTAGATGACGCACAAATAGGTCAACGTGAAAACTACGGCGCCAATCCTTAAAAACATGGTTGCAGGAAAACTAGTGCCCGGAAGTTTTAGGTCCCACCCTTCAAACTTGATGAAGTAGACGGCGGTCAGCAGCGTAAATGTCCCAGTCAGGAGAAAGTAGTATTTTTTACGGCGAATAAATCCAAGGGCGGTAAAGGCCCCACCATGCAAAACAAAGGTAACCGTAAGAAACAGAGCGATAAAATCTTTGACATTCATAACCTACGAGCCCATGCCATCCGATTACATTGCCATGACCAGAATGCGGGCGCCCACGAATCCTAGAGCGATGCCTAGCGCTCGCATAATCCAGTCCCCGTGAACTCGGTCGGAAAGCCACGCCCCAAGTTGCGCCCCAAGAACCACGCCGATGGACAGAGCAATCGTCCGGCGCACCCCGCGATAAAA
>VBLN01000183.1:0-15960 GCA_005878685.1 Deltaproteobacteria bacterium
ATGCAGGAATTCTTCGCCTCCTCGCAATGGCAGATCAACGCCACAGATCTCCTGAACCTGGATGGCGGCGGTTCGGCGCAGCTCTATGTCCGCAGCGCCCAGCTCGAAGAGTATGTGTCAGGGACCACGGATATCCCCGTCGCCGTCGGATTTTTTGTCAAACCCCAGTGAAACATTAGGGCCCGTGTCAGCCATCATCAGGCTGAAAGCTGAACGCTGACGGCTGAAAACTATTGTTCAGCGCAGAGAGAGATAAGAGACGCCGCTTAAACTCAGAGCTCGAGCGGGCAGCAGCCCTAAACCCACCGTACCCAGAACGGCGATGACAATGGCGACATAAAGACAGGGAGCCTTCGCAAACGGCTGTGCTTCCACTCCGCCCTGCTCCATATACATCTTCACAATCACCCTGAGGTAGTAGATCACAGAGAGCAGACTGTTCAGGGCGCCGATGATGGCAAGGTCCGTGTAGCCGGAGACAATCGCGGAGCGAAAGAGGTAGAACTTCCCCGTAAAGCCTGAGAGAGGTGGAAATCCGGCAAGAGAAAGCATGAAGATCGACATCGCCATGCCCAAGAAAGGACGCTTCAATCCGACTCCGGCGAAGTCGTCGTAAGACTCGTTATCTTTTTCGCCATCCTTCAACGCCAAGAGCACCGCAAAGGCGCCCAGGGTCATAGGCGCGTAAGCCAAAAGATAGAAGAGCAGCGCCGAGCCTCCGGGCTCTTTTCCAGCGACCACGCCGATCAGCAGATATCCTGCATGGGCGATGCTCGAATAGGCGAGCATCCGCTTTACGCTCGACTGTGCGATAGCGAGGAGATTGCCGACGGTCATCGTCAGGATCGCCAAGGCGTGCAGCGGAACTCCCCACTCGTGTTCGACAACGGAAAACTGGTGCACGAAGATCCGTGCCCAGCCCGCAAAGGCGGCCGCCTTCACCGCTACGGACATGAAGCCCGTAATCGGCGTCGGAGCGCCTTCGTAAACATCGGGCACCCAAAAGTGGAAAGGAAAGGCCCCTATTTTGAAGGCCAAGCCGATGAAGACAAGGTAGACTCCCGCAATAACAAGAAGCGGCCACTGATGGAACGACAGCGATAGGAAAAAAGAGATGCGAGTAAGATTCGTCGAACCGGTCGCGCCAAAAATGAGGGCGATGCCGTAAAGGAGAAATCCGGTCGCAAAGGCCCCTATGAGAAAATACTTCATGGCCGCCTCGCTCGCCTCAACCCGCTCGCGCCACATGCCGGTCAGGATATAGACGCCGACAGACATCGTTTCGAGGCCCAAGAAGAAGAGAATCAGGTCATTGGCAGCGGCCATAAGGATCATCCCCGTTGTGCTAAAGAGAATGAGGGCGTAATACTCTCCGCTTCTGATGTTGGTCTCCCGAAGGTAATGGATCGAAGAGAGGATCGTGAGGAGTGCCGTCCCAAGAAAGATCTCGGTAAAGAAGAGAGCGAAATCATCTAAGAGTAATGTGTTCCGAAAAGCGCCCTCCTGACTCCCCCAGAGGAAAAAAGCCATGCCCGCTGCCAAAGCTAGGCCCGTGACGCTGATCCAAGCCAGGAAGCCTTTCTCTTCCTCTCTAAGGAAGAGATCTAAGAGCAGCACCGTCAAGGCTGTGAGGGTCACCTCTGCTGCCGGGAGAAGAGGGGTCAGATTAGTTTCCATGCGACTGACTCTCCCGGCTCCTTCCTCCTTCAAAGATTAACGGCGTCGCTTCTTTTTTGCTCTCGACTCTTTGAATAATAGGCTCCGCTGAAAACCGCATCCGACTCAGGAAGGGCCGGGGATAAACGCCCATAAAAACGATTAAGGCGAGAATGGGAGCCAGTATGACGATCTCCCGCGCCCCGATATCTTGGAGTTTCTGATTCTCCGGCCGGCTCAGAGGTCCGAAATTGACCCGGCGAAACATCCAGAGCATATAGATGGCCCCGAGGATCATGCCGGTCGCGGCGCCGGCGGCCCAGAACGGAGTCGCTTGGAAGGCACCCAAGAGAATGAGAAACTCTCCGACAAAGCCGTTGAGTCCAGGAAGGCCGATGGAGGAGAAAGTAACCACGAGAAAGAGAGCCGAAAAGAGCGGCATCTGCTTCCACAGGCCGCCGAAGTCATCGATCATGCGCGTATGCCGGCGCTCGTAGATCATCCCGACAATGAGGAAGAGCGCGCCGGTCGATAGCCCGTGATTGAGCATCTGATAGAGCGCTCCCTGCATGCCCTGAAGATTAAAAGCGAATAGCCCCAACATCACAAAACCGAGATGGCTGACCGATGAGTAGGCGACGAGCTTTTTGAGGTCGGGCTGCACCATGGCGACGAGCGCCCCGTAGATGATTCCGATCACCGCCAGCGCAACGATGAAAGGCTGAACCGCCAGCGCCGCCTCGGGAAACAAGGGGATCGCAAAGCGAAGGAAACCATACGTCCCCATCTTGAGCAGAATGGCGGCAAGTAGGACCGAGCCGGCTGTGGGCGCTTCGACATGAGCGTCGGGAAGCCATGTATGGAAGGGGAAGAGAGGGACCTTGATGGCAAAAGAGAGAGCAAAGGCCAAAAAGAGCCAAAACTGTTCTTCGTAGGGGAGATGCAGGTTATAGAGGCGCAGCAGATCAAAGCTCAAGACCTGCGTGACCTGGGCATTGCGCGCGGCCAAATAAATAATCGCAACCAGCATGAGCAGGCTTCCACTCATCGTGTAGAGAACGAATTTAAGCGCGGCGTAGATGCGGCGCGGGCCTCCCCACACGCCGATGATGAAGTACATCGGCACCAGCATGACCTCCCAAAAGACGTAGAAGAGAAAGAGATCGAGCGCGACGAACGCCCCGATCATGCCGGTCTCCAGAACCAGCATGAAGAAGAGATACTCTTTAACCCTTTCGCTGATGGTCCACGAGGCCAAGATCACGATCGGCCCAAGGAAAGCTGTGAGCAGGACAAGAAAGAGACTGAGCCCATCGATCCCGATGAAATAGTCGATCCCGTAAGCAGGAATCCATGAAACGCGCTCCACCAACTGCATCTCTCCCGAATCGGATTGAAAGCGCCAAAGAACGCGCAACGACCAAAAAAATGTCAAGGAGGTAAAAAGGATTGCGGTGGTAAAGAGGACCCGATTCATGCTGCGTGGGATGAACAGAAGCACCATGGCGCCCAGGAGTGGAAGAAAAACGACCAGGCTTAGATCTCCGACAAAGGGCTCGATCATGGATTTTACAAGTTGAGGTAGTAGGCGAGAATTAGTAACGTTCCCGCGAGGAAGCCGTAAAGATAATGTTGGACCTTGCCGGTCTGAAGCTGACGCCAAAAAAGGCTCGCGCCTCGCACCCTGTTAGCCAAACCGTTGACGATTCCGTCAATGAAGCGCAGATCGAAGATGCGAGCAAACCAGATGGCCCAGAAGGTGAATGGGCGCACAAACAAAAAATCGTAGGTCTCATCGACGTAATATTTGTTGAGAAACCATCGATAAGGCATTCCCTTGGCCCACGAGGAGATCTTTTCCGGGATGTCGCTCTCACGAGAGTAGAAAAGATAGGCGAGAAAAATTCCCAATCCCGCAAGCCCGAGAGTTAAAGCCATCAACAGCCCTTCGGCCATTGGCCCGTGTGCGTCAGCCTTCGCCACACCGAAGACCGGCTCTAACCATCGATCCCATGGACTCCCCCATATAAATTCGGGCGTTCCGAGCCATCCGGCAAAGATCGAGCCGACGGCCAACAGGATCAATGGCACCGTCATCATCCACGGCGACTCGTCGATGTGAGCTTTGAGGTGCTCATCCACTCTGCACTTTCCGTGAAAGACCATAAAGAACTGACGGAACATATAAAACGCGGTGAGCCCAGCAGTGAGCCAGGCGAAAAGCCACAGCCCAAGTGAGCCTGTCGGGCTCGCGTAGGCTTGCCAGAGAATCTGATCCTTAGAAAAGAAGCCGGCGGTGAGCGGTGCGCCGGCAATCGACAAGGCGGCAACGAGGTAAGTCCAATAGGTGATGGGAAAATAGGACTTAAGCCCTCCCATCTTCCTCATATCCTGCTCTCCCCCAAGGCCGTGAATGACGCTTCCAGCGCATAAAAACAGGCAGGCCTTGAAGAAGGCGTGGGTAAAGAGGTGAAAGATCGCAGCGGAAAAGGCCCCAACGCCCACGGCTAGAAACATGTAACCGAGTTGGCTCACTGTGGAATATGCCAAGACCCTCTTGATGTCGTTTTGCACAAGGCCGACGGTTGCGGCAAAAAAAGCGGTGAGGGTACCGATCAAAGCGATCACCGCAAGAGTGTCGGGAGCCAAAGAGAAGAGAAAGTAAAGCCGCGCCGTCATATAGACTCCGGCCGTGACCATTGTGGCCGCGTGGATCAGCGCGCTCACGGGCGTCGGCCCCTGCATCGCGTCCGGCAGCCAGACGTACAGTGGAATCTGCGCCGATTTTCCCGTGGCGCCGGCGAAGAGAAGCAAAGTGATCAGCGTCACGGTTTCAGGAGCGAGGAGATGCGCGCTGCGCTGAAGCTCCGGAAAATCGATGCTCCAAACGCCGTGACGGCCCATCTCCCAGAACAGAAGCAGAATTCCCAGCAGAAAGCCGAAGTCGCCGATCCGATTGACAATGAAGGCCTTGTTTCCGGCTATCGTATTGGTGTGGTCCTCGTACCAGAATCCGATCAAGAGGTATGAGCAGAGGCCCACACCCTCCCAGCCTACGAACAGAAGGACGAGATTATCCGCCATGACCAGAAGGAGCATGAAAAAGACGAAAAGATTGAGATATGCGAAATAGCGAACCATGCCGTCGTCATGCCCCATGTAGCCGAGGGAATAGACGTGGATCAAAAGACCGATGCCAGTAATCACCAGCAGCATCACTGCGGCCAGGGCATCGACCTGAAAGGAGAGCTGCGCGTGAAAGGAACCGGATTCGATCCAGGGAAAGAGAGTATCCCTCAGGATTCCGCCCGCTGGAAGAAGCCAGCAGACCCAGAGAGAAAGGAGGAAGGAGATTGCCACGGCTGCGCACGCGAAGAAACCGGCGGCTTTTCGCCCTAACCGGAGACCTATAAATACATTGACACCTGCTCCGAAGAGAGGGATCAGGGGAATGAAACGAAGAAAGGACGGGATTTCGTCTAAACTAGNNNCATCTCGCTCGGATCTAGGGTCTGGCGGTGGCGGAAAACGGAGATGATGATCGCCAACCCTATGACCGCCTCGGCCGCGGCGACCGTCATGACAAAGAAGACGATGACCTGACCCTCCATAGAGCCGATAGAGCGGGAGAAGGCGACAAAGGTCAGATTGACCGCGTTAAGCATAAGCTCGATCGACATCAGGATCACGATAAGATTCCGCCGGATAATGACGCCGGCGACGCCGATCGCGAACAGGACGGCGCTTAAAACAAGATAATAATCGAGCGGCACCATGACCGATTCATGCCCCCCTCTTCGCGAGGACAACCGCGCCGATGATCGCCACGAGGAGCAGCAGCGAGGCGATCTCGAACGGGAGGACAAAATCCGTAAAGAGAGTCTGCGCCAGCAGCTCGGGGCTGCCGAAGGATCCGCTTAGGGAGGGGCTTCGGCCATCCAGCTCGAAAGATTTGGAAACCAAGAACAGAATCTCGATGACTAGAAGCAATGCGGTGAGCGAGCCAAAGCCCCACCAGAAGTTCTGCCGCTGTTCCAAGAGAGCCGAGTTCAACAGCATGATGACAAAAAGGAACAGGACCATGATCGCGCCGGCATAGACCAGGATCTGCAGGAATCCCACCATCGGCGCGTCCAGCGTGAGAAAGAGAACGGCGACAAGAAAGAGCGTGGCCACAAGAGCCATCGCGCTGCGCACAATGTTTCTTTGAAAGATCACCAGCAGCGACGAGACTGTGGATAGAGCGGCCAGAATGAGAAAGAGAAATTGGTCTCCGGTCATGGCCTTACGGATTTTTCTGCAGGGCGATGATCAAAACCGCCGTGACCGCAACGTTGGCGAGGGCCAAGGGCAGGAGCATCTTCCAGCCCAAGCGCATCACCTGATCGTAACGAAATCGCGGCAGGCTCCAGCGCAGCAGGATCTGCAACCAACAGAAAAAGATGACCTTTAGGGTAAAGGCGCCCACCTGAAGAATCGTCACTGCCAAGTGCGGCAGAAGAAGGCTTCCACCCCACGGAAAGTGAAAGCCGTCGCGCATGAGGAAGGGAACCTGCCAACCGCCAAAAAAAAGCGTGGTCGTGAGACCCGCTGCGGTGACGATCTCGGCAAACTCGCCGGCAAAAAACATGAGAAATTTTCCCCCGGAGTACTCCACATGATAGCCGGCGACTAATTCTGATTCCGCCTCCGGCACATCAAAAGGTATCCGCTTGGTTTCCGCGATGGCCGCGGTGAAGAACAGCAAGAAGGCCACGGGCTGGAGAAAAATTCCCCAAGCCGGCAGCCAGCCCCAGAGAAGGCTCCCCTGAGCGCGCGCGATTCCCTACAATTCGAGTGTCTCATAGATCATAACAACGCCTATCACCGAAAGGCCCATCTCTCACTCCTCCGAGCAGCGAGAACTTATTGTCCGAGGCCCAGGCGCCGATCACGATTCCATAAACGCTCAACGAAGTCATGGCAAAGACATAAAGGATGCCAACGTTGAGATCCGCGACCTGCAGGTTGATCACCCGATTCCCCAGGATAAGAACATCCCCGAAGGGAATCACCGCAAAGGTCACGAGAGCTGGAAAGAAGGCGAGACAGGGAGCCAGCGTGTGCAACAATTTGTCTCCCCGTGGAGGGATAAAATCTTCTTTCGTGAGAAATTTGACCGGATCGGCAATAAGGGTATTGACGAGCCCCAAGCCGGCAAAGCCAAAGACGGAGGCTCGGTTGGCGCCGATCCGGTCCTGGATCAGCGCGCTCCCTTTGCGCTCGATCCAGCCCAAGAGACCGGCGAGATTGAGCACCATGAAGAGGACGAGCAGAGCCTTAGCGGCGATGATCCCGAGGTCAATTATCATAGTTGCTTTGTCTCATCGCTCAGTTGAATCCCCAGCTCTCCAATCGTCGCGTAGCTCAGCCCGCCATATCGCGGAATCTGCCGAGAGATCTCCTGAAAGATCTCGGCGGGCGTGTGACTTGAAATTTTTTCGCCGACGTCGGGCAGGAGGCGGGCGAAAATCTGCCAGTCATGCAGAGCCCCGACAGGGGGCACCAAGGCCGCGTTGAGTTTCTGGACTCTACCTTTACGGTTCGTGTAGGTGCCCTCCTTTTCCGCAAAGTTCGTTGCGGGAAGCACCACATGGGCCAGTTTCGCCGTCGAGGTGAGCTCCGTGTCCTGGACGACCAAAAAAGAAAGTTTCTCGAGAGCCTGACGGATCTTCTCTCCGTTTCCAGGCAGAGAAACCAAATCTTCGCCGACTATATAGGCGCCGCGAAACTTTCCCTCGATCAGCTCCCGGAGCAACAAGTCAAAGCCTCCATTGGTACTCACTCCCATATCACGTGCGCCCTGGAAATTCGGCGACCGGTCGGGGCTCTTGAGAACTTTTTCCGTCTCCGTGAGCTCTCTTTCCTGATAAAAGACTTCCAGGGCTGGTTGAGCAGAGAGTTTCGCGATGACCTTGCCAAAGAGAAACGCTTCCTCATTCGTGTTTCTGCCTGACAGAACTCCGGCCAAGGGGTCGGCTTTACCGAGACCGGTGAGCGCAGCCCAGAGAGCGGTCTCCCAGTCCGTAGGGACGAGCCCTCCCTCTTGCCGAATCAAAGGAGAGGTGAGCCGTTCCACTTCAGTGAGGGCATGAAAACAATATCTCCCCTCATCGCAGAGCCAATGGCTGTTGACCTCCTCATTGACTCGCGGCTTGAAGCGCGCGATCCGGTTCTGGTAGGTCTCGACGGAAATATTGCACCCAGTACTGCAACCAGGACAAACAGAGGGCGTCTTTTTGAGATACCAGACCCTTACTTTGAAGCGAAAGTCGCGGTCGGTCAGCGCGCCGACCGGACAGATATCGACGACATTCACTGAAAGCGGGTTATCCAGAGTCCTACCCGGAAAGCGTGTGATCGTGGAGTGGTCGCCTCTGTTGAGCACCTCCAGCTCCCCCGTGCGCGTCACCTCCTGGAGAAACCGCACACAACGGGTGCACTTGATGCAGCGCTCCCCATCGAAGACCACATACGGTCCGAAGATTTCCCGCTTCCGGTCATGCTCTTTCCTCTCTTCAAACCGGCTTCCTTGAAGATCATGCTGCATGTAGTAGTCCTGGAGCCAGCATTCCCCTGACTGATCGCAGATTGGACAGTCCAGAGGGTGATTGACAAGGAGAAACTCCATGACCGACTTTCTCGCCTCCACCACCTTGGGGCTCTGTGTCAGCACCACCATCCCTTCGCTTACGTCCGTATTGCAGGCGATCTGGAGCCGAGGCATCTTTTCAATCTCGACGAGGCACATCCGGCAGTTGCCGGCGATGGAGAGCTTAGGATGATAGCAGTAATAGGGAATCACGATGCCCGCGTCCGCGGCGGCCTGGATCACCTTCTTACCCTTGGTCGTTACGACCTCTCGCCCGTCAATGGTGAGTTTCACCGGATCCATGTTCTCAAAGGGCTATCAGCTGTCAGATTAGTTTCGAGTTTGGCGTTTCGTGTTTGTGCGTCAAGTGAGCACGCACCTCTTCTGTCGTATGTGTTCCTCAAACTCGTCGCGATATTTTTTGATGAAGGCTGCAGCGGGCATCGCTGCCGCGTCCCCAAAGGGGCAGATCGTTCTTCCGATAATGTTGCCACTGATATTTAAGATGAGATCCAGATCCGCCTTTTCTCCGCTCCCATTGTCGATGCGTGCAAAAATCTTCTCCATCCAATGACACCCCTCGCGGCACGGGCTGCACTGGCCGCACGACTCATGGGCAAAGAAGCGGGCGATGTTCCAAGCGGTCTTGACCATGCAGGTCGAATCGTCCATGACAATCACGCCACCGGAGCCAAGCAAGGTCCCTGCCGCCTGCATTGACTCGTAGTCCATCCGCACCCCTTCAATCTCATCCGCGCGCAGCACCGGCATCGAGGCGCCGCCGGGGATCACCCCCTTGAGCTTTTTCCCTCCCGGAACGCCGCCGCAATCTTCCTCCAAGAACTGCCTGAAGGGGTAGCCCATCTCTACCTCATAGACTCCTGGGTTACGGATATGGCCGCTGACGCAAAAGAGTTTCGTCCCTTTGCTCTTCTCGGTCCCGATCGCGGCATAGCGAGCAGCCCCCTGATCGATGATCCAGGGAACCACGGCCAGGGTCTCGACGTTGTTGACGATCGTCGGACAGCCGAAGAGGCCATGCGTCGCCGGGAAAGGTGGCTTCACCTTAGGCCAGCCCCTTCCGCCTTCTAAAGACGAGAGCAGACCGGTCTCCTCGCCGCAGATGTAAGCGCCTGCGCCCCGGTGCAAGATCAGTTCGAGATCATAGCCCGAACCCGAAATATTTTTACCCAGGTAGCCTGCCTGATAAGCTTCCGCGATTGCCCTTTCCAGAACTTTCGCACCGAAGGCAAGCTCGCCGCGAATATAGATGAAGGCGGTGTGGGACTGTATGGCGTAGGAAGCGAGGATGACTCCTTCGACCATGGCGTGGGGATCCTTCTCGATCAGCAGCCGGTCCTTAAAAGTGCCAGGCTCGCTCTCATCCGCGTTGCAGATCAAATATTTAGGCTTCAGACTGTCCTTGGGAACGAAACTCCACTTCATTCCTGTCGGAAAGCCCGCGCCCCCTCGCCCTCGAAGCCCCGATGCTTTCACCTCTTCGGTCACGCGCTCCGGAGTCATTTCCTTTAAGGCTTTTCTTAAGGCGCGGTAGCCGCCGCGGGACTCATAGACCTGTAGTGTGTGCGAGTCCTGGATATCTATGTTTCTCAGCAGAATTTTTTCCATCTATTTTAGACTCTCGAGAACATCATCTACTTTCGCTTCCGTCAGATTTTCATAGTAGTCTTCGTTGACCTGCATCATGGGAGCTGTCCCACAGGAGGCCAGACACTCAACCTCGGTCAAGGTGAAGTTCCCATCTGACGTCGTCTCTCCTACCTGAATGCCCAGTTTCCTTTTGAGGCGGGCCGCCATCCTTTCCGCTCCCATGAGGGCGCACGGAAGCGTGCGACAGACTTGGATGTGATATTTTCCCACGGGCTTCATGTTAAGCATGGTGTAGAAGCTCACCACGCTGTAGACCCGCGCCGCAGGGAGCTCGATGATTTTGGCTACGTATTCCATCGCCTGAAGTCTTAAGTGGCCGAACTCCTTTTGCGCCATGGAAAGGACCGGAATAAGGGCAGCTTCTTTCTTGGGATAGCGCCCGACAAGTTCTTCGAACCTCCGCCAAGTCTCTGGTGAGAACTCAAGGGCCATCTGACCTTCTCTGTTCCGAGTTTCGGGTTTCTGGTTTCGGGTCTTCGTCTAACTCGAAACTCGATACTCGAAACGCGAAACTATCTATCGCATTCTCCACCGATCATGTTGATCATACCAAAGGTCGGCACGATGTCCGCTACCATGTGTCCCTTGATCATTTCATGAAAAGCAGACATTCCGATGAATGAAGGGGGCCGGACCCGGATCCGGTACGGCCGGCCACCGCCATCGCTCACAATATAAAATCCTAGCTCCCCGTTGCCTCCCTCCACTGCGAAATAAACCTCTCCGGGAGGAACTTTAATCCCCTCCATGATGAGCTTGAAATGATTCATCAAGCCTTCGATGCTATTATAGACCTTCTCTTTCTCCGGGAGCGCGATGCGCGGATCCTCCAGCATGATCGGGCCAGGCGGCAGTCTCTTCAATGCCTGCTCCACGATCCGCATGCTCTGCTCGATCTCCTGGATGCGGACGACGAAGCGATCGTAGTTGTCGCCCTTGACTCCTAGAGGGACTTCGAATTCCATCTGATTATAGACCAGATAGGGATCGGCCTTGCGCACGTCATACGAGACCCCCGTCGCGCGCAGCAGCGGACCGGTGAGCCCATAGGCCAACGCGGTCTCCTTGGAGATCACTCCCACGTTGGACACGCGATCAATGAAGATGCGATTCCGAGAGAGCAGCCGATCACAGTCCGCCAGAATCCTCCGGACTTTCTCGAAGGCCCGTCCCACCTGATCGTCAAAGTCGTGTGGGAGATCGTGCTTCAAACCACCGATGCGGACGTAAGTGACGGTCAAGCGGGCGCCGGTCACCGCCTCGACGATCCGCATGATGAGTTCCCGCGCCTCCATCATGTAAAAGCCGACCGTAATCGCGCCGAGCTCCGACGCGGACATCCCGCAGCAGGTCAGGTGGTCGAAGATACGGGAGAGCTCGCTCACGATGACCCGAATAAACCGGCATCTCGGCGGCGTCTCGATCCCCAGCAGCTTTTCTACAGCCATCGCATAGCCGACATTATTGATCAGCGGCGAGGCGTAGTTGAGTCGATCCGTGTAAGGAATGACCTGGGTCCAGATCGCCTGCTCGCAGCTCTTGGCAAACCCGCGATGTAAGAAGCCCACTTCTACATCGCAATCCAACACCTTCTCGCCTTCAAGTTTGAGATTGAACTTGATCGTGCCGTGCGTGGCGGGATGGGAAGGCCCCATCTGCAGCTCCATCGTCTCCCCGGGAAGCTCTTTTACGGTGGTTTTCATCGTCTGTGGAAAGAGCGTCAGGATCGGCTCTTGGCGCCAATGTTGTGCTGCAGTTGCATCAGCTTGTTGTGTGATCTCTGATCCACGAAGGTATCCTGAACCTCTCTTTCGGGGACCAAGGGCTGGCATTGATTCACTGGATAGTCCTTGCGCAGAGGATAGCCTTGGAATTCTTCGTAAAGCAAAATTCTCCTAAGATCGGGATGTCCGTGGAAACGAATACCGAACATATCCCACACCTCCCGCTCCAGCCAGTCGGCCCCCCTCCACAACGGGGTAAGCGACTCTACGACCGGGTCTTCCTCAGGGACAGGGACTTTGATTCTTAACCGGTGCTTTAGGAGAAGCGAATAGAGATGATAAACCACTTCAAAGCGCGGCTCCTTTTTACCGAGGTAATCCACTGCTGTGATATCGGTAAGAAAATTGAAATCGAGCTTGGGGTCCTCTTTTAGCGAGCGAAAGAACTCCCTGAGCCCCGCGCCGGAGATGACGATGGTATCATCGCCGCGGAAGGCGTGAGAGTCGAGAATCTTTGCCGCAAACTTTTCTTGCAGATACTCGATAGTAGGATTAACTCTTTCCACCGACTCTCACTCCCACTCCAACGCTCCTTTCCTCCACGCATAAATGAAGCCAATCACCAAGATGAGCAGAAAGATTCCCATCTCTACGAGGCCCAAGATTCCTAGACGGCGAAAGAGAATAGCCCAAGGATAGAGAAAGACCACCTCGATATCGAAGATGAGAAAGAGCATGGCTATCAGGTAAAATTTCACCGGGAAGCGGATCCGGGCATCTCCCTTGGGCGAGTTGCCAGACTCAAAGGGCTCTCCCTTAACCGGGCTTGGCTTCTTGGGACCCACTTTCTCGGCAATGAGGAGAAGGGCAAGCACGACGATCCCAGCAAAGAAAAAAAGAATTGCTACAGCTAGATAGGGATCAGCCATAAGAGATCGATATTAAAAAAAACCATACCTCTCAGTCGAGAGGTATGGAGACAGCTCCGGCGACGCCGTCAGGAGAGCCAATATAATTTTTTTTTATTGGAAAAAAGGCTATAAGTCAAGGTAAGAAGCCGCGCCACCGGGCGGCATGTCAAGGAATTCAAGAGCGTCTATTGTAAGGCTTCTAGTGTGATTTTTACCTGCTGCCATCTTCCAGGTCAACAATTAAGCTTGCACTCTTATCTTGACCCGCTTGGTCTTCGCTTGTTCTGCCTTGGGAAGCGTCACTCGTAAGAGCCCGTCCTCGTAACGGGCTTGACCCCTATCAGGATTCACCTCGCAAGGCAAGGCTACCGCTCGCGCAAACGAGCCACAGCTCCGCTCAGAATACGAATAGTTTCTTTCCCGTTTCTCGTACGAGCGCTCCTTATTGCCTCTGATCACGAGACGATCCTCAGTAACCTCCACCTTAAAGTCATTCTTGCCGAGGCCAGGAAGCTCGGCGATCACAATGACCTCATCGTCGGTCTCGCCAATATCGACCGCAGGACCACCCGACTCAAAGACAGGCGGCAAAGAAAATCCTTCCTCATCCACGGGACTCCCTCTCCGCTTTGATAACCAACGATCAAATGCTCTGTTGACGTTTTCGCGTAATTGCATCAGGTTATTCTTCCACGAAGTAGGAACCAATTCTGCCATAACCTTGCACCTCCTTTTCAAATCTAAATTCCGCAAAGGAGGCTGAAGTTCGATTCGGTGTGGTTTTAGCTTACCTTCACCTCGATCTTCTTAGGCTTTGCCTCCTCTGCTTTTGCAAGATTCAATGTCAGAACACCGTGCAGACTAAAGTTAGCCACGACCGGCCCTTTGTCAAGAAGCACACACGAGCCCCTGCCCTCGCTCGATGTAGGGGGCCCACCAAGGCGGCTTCCTTGACGCGCTGCAAGGTTGTGATTAGATTTTGTACGCCAAGGATGGAAAAAAGAAATGAACATTTTCTTTTACATCTTTGTAGCGGTTGGCGGCGGGATCTTGGCTGCGATCCTGGCTATCACCCTGGTTATCTTCATCGTTAGCTTTGGAGGATGGCTGGCCACTTTGGTCCCATCGTTTAGAAAATGGAACAAAGATTCAACCCTTCAAAGGCCGGCAGCTGCTGAGTGGATACAAAAGGCGGCCGCTTGCCAGCCCAAGAAAATTTCCAATCGCCTGTCGAACAATCCCTCTTACTGAGCGAAAGAGACTTCCCTAGCGAGCAGCGATTTCGACTTTTTCTGAGATAGAGTCCTCTTGACAGCCTCATCAGCGTGCTTATTTTTCAAGTGAATCGATGACGTATAACTCTCTATGAAAGGAGGTGAGTGATATGAGAGCATTGGTACCGCGGAATCCCTTTCAAGAGCTGACCAACTGGCACAGGGACATTGATGATCTCTTTAACCGGTTCTTCCGGTCCTTCTTGGCTGATGAGGACCAGAAGGGCACGTTGCCTTTGGCCAATTGGTTACCCGTCATGGAGGCCTTCGAGAAAGACGGCCGGTACGTCATCCGTATGGATCTGCCGGGCGTAGATCCTAAAGAGGTGGAACTCTCTGTAGTGGAGGACTCCTTGATCATCAAGGGGGAGCGGAAGAAGACCCAAGAGGTCAAGGAAAAGGATTATCACTACAGCGAGACCGCGCACGGCAGGTTTGAGCGGAGCCTTGCCCTCCCAAAAGGAGTGGACAAGGACAAGATAACCGCTCGCTATGAGCACGGCGTCCTTGAGATCTCCATGCCGCTCCCTGAAGAAGCGGTGGCGAAGAACGTGCCGATTGAAGTCAGCGGTAGCGAACCCAAGCAACTCCGGGCAGCCTGATCTGCCTTGAGCCATCCACTGCCTCTCTGAGACAGGAAACCCTCCGTGCAGGAGGGTTTTTTTATTTTTAGGTCCTACTTCGCAGCTTGTTCAGCTGTCTTCCCGGATGAGAGACCTCAAACAAATCGACCAGCTCCTATAGCGCTGGAGGGAGCGAATCGCCAGAGGGTAATTCAGACTGGGAACGAGATGGCTCTGTGCCCTGCTCCCTTTTATCCGGCTCCAGCGCAAGGCTCAATGCTTGATCGACTGTTTCCAAAAATTCAAACCGCATGGACTCTCTGACAGGCGCAGGGACTTCCTCTAAATCTTTCCGGTTGAAATCGGGAAGCAACACGGACGAAATTCCAGCGCGTTTTGCCGCCAGTACTTTTTCTTTAATGCCACCGACGGGTAAAACCAATCCACGCAAACTGATCTCGCCGGTCATAGCGACATCGTTCCTTATACGACGGCCGGTAAATAAGGAGACTAAAGCAACAAAAATCGTAATCCCCGCGCTCGGTCCATCCTTGGGAATGGCCCCTGCAGGAATATGCACATGCAAATCGTTCTTTCTGAATAGCTCCGCGTCTATGCCGATCATTGCAGCCCGGGACTTCACCAAGCTCAGCGCGGCTTGGGCGCTTTCCTTCATCACATCGCCTAGTTGACCGGTAAGGATCAATTTCCCCTCGCCGGCCATTTTCGTCGCCTCAACAAATAAAATATCTCCACCCACCGGCGTCCAGGCGAGTCCCGTCGCCACACCCGGCAGGCTTGTGCGCAGCGCGACCTCATTAAAAAATTTGGCTGGTCCGAGATAGGTCAACACCAATCCAGCATCGATCGTTATGCCGCCTTTGAACCCTTCGGCGAAACGAGTAGCCACGCCGCGGCAAATCGCCGCAATCTGCCGCTCCAGTTGTCGAACCCCCGCCTCTCGCGTATAACCGCGGATCACTTCTCGCAACGCATCTTCCGTAAAAGTCAATTGCTCGCTCTGCAATCCAGACGCCTCAAGCTGACGCGGCACGAGATAGCGTAGAGCGATCTTCAATTTATCCTCTTCAGCATAACCCGGCAGCTCAATGATCTCCATGCGATCCCGTAAGGGAGCCGGGACGGTGTCCAGGATATTCGCAGTGGCGATAAAAAACACCTGGCTCAAATCGAACGGCACGTCCAGATAGTGATCCTGAAAGCTCGCGTTTTGTTCAGGATCCAAGACTTCCAGCAATGCCGCGCTCGGGTCGCCGTGGAAACTGGCGCTGAGCTTATCGACCTCGTCCAGCATGAAGACCGGATTTTTGCTTCGCGCTCTTTTGATTCCTTGGATGATCCGGCCGGGCAAAGCGCCTATATAGGTGCGACGGTGTCCTCGAATCTCCGCCTCATCGTGAACGCCCCCGAGACTCTGACGCACGAACTTGCGGTTTGTAGCACGGCTAATGCTTTGGCCTAGAGACGTTT
Source organism: Deltaproteobacteria bacterium (assembly GCA_005878685.1). Lineage (GTDB taxonomy): Bacteria > Desulfobacterota > Binatia > UBA9968 > UBA9968 > DP-36. Next base: position 15,922 of record VBLN01000183.1, read on the forward strand.
TGCTCATCCCAGTCGGACCGACGAGACAAAGGATCGGGC
>VBLN01000183.1:16016-16552 GCA_005878685.1 Deltaproteobacteria bacterium
GTCTATTTGTTCCTGGGTAACCGCGCTCCAGGGCAATTCAATCATCCAATCGAGATAAGTACGAACCATAGAGTATTCGGCGGCGCCGTCAGGCATGCGTTCCAGCCGAGCGACTTCCTTGAGCGCCTCTCGCTCGACTTCAGGCGGCATCTTCGCCGCTTGTATCTTTCTCCTGAGTTCTTCAATCTCAGCTCCCTTGCCCTCTTCCTCACCTAATTCTTTTTGGATCGCCTTCAGTTGTTGGCGCAGGATATAGTCACGCTGGGCTTTATCCATGGCATCTTTGGCTTCTGTGCCGATTTTTTTCGTCAGCTCCAGAACTTCGATGTGGTGAGCGAGCTTCTCCGCAACCTTCTGCGCGCGCTCTTCAACATCAATGGTCTCCAAAATCTCCTGCTTTTCCGATAACGGAAGGTCGAGCCAGGAAGCTACAAAATCAACTAAGACCGATGGATCATTGAGCGCCTGAAACGTGGAAGCCAGATCTGGGATGGGTTCCGGGAGCAGCGACCAAGCCCGCTGAGCTTCTTGGCGCA
>VBLN01000183.1:16606-22043 GCA_005878685.1 Deltaproteobacteria bacterium
GCCAAGACAGAGATCCGGGCAACCAAGAACGGCTCCGTCTGTATGTAGTCGAGAATCTTAAAGCGTTTGCGGCCCCGAACTAGCAGCTGCAATTGGCCATCGTTTGAGGTCACTAAGCGCAAGATGTCGGCGATGGTACCGATTTGATGCAGATCCTGGGATTTGGGGAGCTCTATCTTCGAGTCTTTCTGGGCAACAATTCCAATGGGAGTTTCTTTACGGACCGCCTCCTGAATCGCCTGAGCGCTCCCGGGTCGGCCGATCGTGAGCGGCGCGACCGTAGCAGGAAAGAGAACAGTATTGCGCAACGGAAGTATAACTAACGCATCCGGTAAGGCGCGTGGCTTTGACGACTGGTTGTCTTCCTCCTTGGGAGATGTTTGACTCATCGTCTCTTCACTCATCACAGTTTTTTTAGGTGGACGAATATCAATCCTTTTTCCTGGTGGCTCCCCGCCAAGCTAAGTGATAAATCCAGCGGCAGCTCTACTCGCCGTTCAAACCGGCCAAACGGAATTTCCAATACGCGGACCTCACCATGAATACAGCACTCTAAGGGCGGACGGCGACCGGCGATAACTAAACTAGCGCCTTCCAGACGTAACTCCACTTCATCGGCACCTGGTACGGCGCAGACCACCCACACCGCGTCCGCGGTTTCTACTATATTCACCGGCGGCACCCACGAACCAGTATGACCAAGCGACAACACATTCCTGTGAACCCGTTCTGCGTGTTCAAATAAGTCGCGGGCGCGCTGCCAGATCCAAAGCTCCCAAAGGTCCGGAGGCATAATTATCGTCCTAGATAACTCGGGTCTACGGCCATACTAAACAACCTAGGCTCGGATAGGAGGTCTGTCAAGATAGCCGACCATCTTGACATGACCCGAAGCCGTGCTTAGCTTTCTTGTAGATTGATTATAACCATGAAAGGAGGGTAAATTTATGGAACTCGTGAATTGGGAACCCTTTGGAACGCTAAATAGGGTTCAGACTCGCATCAACGACCTCTTTGAGGACACTTTCGGACGACCCAAAGCCCTAAACACGGCTACTGGCGGGGTTTGGTATCCTCCCGTGGATATCATCGAGAGCAAGGACTCCTATTTAATCCGCGCCGAGGTTCCGGGCATGAAAAAAGAAGACTTCAACCTGGAGCTCAAGGACGGCGTCCTTACGCTCAGTGGCGAACGGAAGGTTGAAGAGACCACCAATGAGGTCGAATATCATCGGTCGGAGCGGCTTGCAGGCAGATTTTTCCGTTCCTTCTATCTTCCTCAGGCGGTTCAACATGAGGGGATCAAAGCCACATATAGGGACGGAATCCTAGATGTCTACGTTCCAAAGGCCGAAGAGGCTAAGCCCAAGCAGATCCCTGTAAGCGTCAACTAACGGGGGACTAACCGTGTAAGCGAAAAAAAGGGGGGGGCCATTCATCTCCCCCTTTTTTTATGCGATCGACCTCACTGGGGAAAGCTCGATCGGCGCCTGCCTTCTAACTCCTCTTTGACCTCTTTGACGAGCCTGAGATTAAGAACCCGCTCCGGAGCAATCTCGTCCTTTATTTTAAGAGGAGCTTTCACGTCATACTCGAGCAAATTTTTTAGCCCCTGCTGAGAGGGAAGTCCGGGAACACCGTCAGGCAAAGCCCGAACAAAACGGCGAATCGCCTCCACCAGCATCGGTTGGCTCATATTGAGCAGGGGAAGTTTTCTTTTAGCTATCTCGGCAGCCTCTTCCGGTCTTTCGCGGATGAACATCAGCGCCCTGATCATGGCCCTGAGCCACCTTTTGATCTCGCCGGGTTTTTCAGCAATCTTCTTATCCGTTGCCAGAAAGCCCTGGAATGGGTAAGGAAACAAGTCGCCGATAAAAACCAGCGTATGAAAACCCTCTCTTTCGCCGAGCAGCGCTTCATCTCCGTTGACGACCGCTGCGTGGACCGCTCCTGACTTGAGCGCCAGAAAGGTCGAGGCGGCGGTCCTGGAAGGCATCGCCACCCGAGTCACATCACGCCCAGATAGTCCTTCCCGTTCGATCACCATAGTGATTAACGTCAGCTCCGAGATCTTAAGCACATCTTGAGCGGTCAACAGATACCAGGTAATCTTCTCCGTCTGAAACATGATCGCCTTGATGGGAATGCCTCTCACCGCCGCCCGCATGCCGCTGCCGCCGGCGCCACTGTAATCTACCTCGCCGCTGACGAGCGCCGCGATCGCAGTGCTCCCCGGGATGATGATGGTCTCGTTTTCGAGACTTTCGTCGCGGAAGAATCCCTTCGCCTCTGCGACTGGCAGGGAGAGATAGTTCAGCGTCGCGCGTGGCGTCACGGTTCTCACCTTCTCGGCCGAGACGCTTGCGGCCAGAAGGCCCACGATTGCAAAGACGAACAGCGGTGTGGTCATGTTCACCTACCGAGTTCCCAGCGAATCCCTCCGAGCAGCCGGAAGCCAACCAACAAATTGAAACCCTCTTATCTTACGGCGAAGAAAATGTCTATCACCGCATTCAGTATGCCTGACGTTGAAATAACAGTAGGCTAACGGAGAGTGACTTTAACCTAAGTCGAGCTCGATTCAACTTCGGGGGCAAAACAAAAAAGGGGGCCTTGCGGGCCCCCTTTTTTGTTCGACTGTTGCTGTCCGACTTAGTAGTCGTCTCCGTGAGGCATCGGCGGCATTTCTTTCTTTTTCTCCGGCTTCTCCGCTACCATCGCCTCTATGCTGAGAAGTAGTCCAGCCACCGAGGCCGCATTTTGCAGCGCGCAACGCACCACTTTGGTAGGATCGACAATGCCGGCCTTGACCAGGTCTTCAAATTCCTCAGCAGCGGCATTAAAGCCATAGGCCCCTTTGCCATTCTTGATCTTATCTAGAACCACGGCGCCTTCGGCGCCAGCGTTCTGGGCAATCCAACGCGCCGGCTCCTCCAGAGCCTTTTGCACAATCCGCACTCCTATCTTCTCGTCATCAGAGACACGGAGGTTGTTCAGGGATGCAGAGGCGCGAATCAACGCCACTCCGCCACCCGGAACGATACCTTCTTCAACTGCAGCACGGGTAGCATGCAGCGCGTCCTCCACGCGGGCCTTCTTTTCCTTCATCTCGACTTCGGTGGCAGCACCTACCTTGACAACGGCCACCCCTCCGGCCAGCTTCGCCAGCCGCTCTTGAAGCTTTTCACGGTCATAGTCTGATGTGGTCTCTTCGATCTGCGCCCGGATCTGGTTGATCCGCCCTTCAATCGCAGACTTCTTGCCCGCTCCCTCAACAATCGTCGTATTGTCTTTGTCAACGATGATCCGTTTGGCTCGGCCCAGATCCTTGAGCGTGACATTCTCGAGCTTAATTCCCAATTCCTCGGCGATCATCCGCCCATCTGTCAGTATGGCGATATCCTCCAGCATCGCCTTACGTCTGTCACCGAAGCCAGGCGCTTTCACTGCGACGCACTTAAGCGTACCGCGAATCTTATTGACGACCAGGGTCGCCAATGCCTCCCCTTCGACCTCCTCTGCAATGATCAAGAAAGGCTTCCCGGTCTTCGCCACATTCTCCAGTACGGGCAGAAGGTCTTTCATGCTGGAGATCTTCTTTTCATTTATAAGTAAATAGACATCCTCGTAGACGGCCTCCATCCGTTCAGGATCCGTCACGAAATAAGGAGAGAGATAGCCTCTGTCAAAACGCATCCCCTCGACGAGATCGAGAGTGGTCTCGAGCCCTTTCGCCTCCTCAACCGTGATGACTCCCTCCTTCCCCACCTTATCCATCGCCTCAGCGAGGATATCTCCGATAGTCTTATCGTTGTTCGCGGAGATCGTTCCCACCTGGGCGATCTCTCCCCGGTCACGGGTAGGCTTGGAAAGCGCCTTGAGCTCCTCGACGGTTTTTTCGACCCCTTTATCAATCCCCCGCTTAATGCTCATGGGGTCATGCCCGGCAGCCACCATCTTCAGGCCTTCGTTAAAGATCGCCCGCGCCAAAACTGTCGCCGTCGTGGTCCCATCTCCGGCCACATCGGAGGTCTTGCTGGCAACCTCCTTCACCATCTGGGCTCCCATGTTCTCAAACTTGTCCTCAAGTTGGATCTCCTTAGCCACCGTAACTCCATCCTTCGTTACGTTCGGGGCACCCCACGATTTTTCCAATACGACGTTGCGGCCCTTAGGGCCCAAGGTAACCGTTACTGCATCAGCCAAGATATTAACTCCACGGAGGACCTTGCTTCGCGCCTCCTCGCTAAATTTTACTTCCTTTGCAGCCATACTCTTCCTCCTTATTCAATAATTCCCAGGATATCATCTTCACGCAGGATAAGATGCTCTTCCCCGTTGAGCTTTATCTCCGCACCTGCGTACTTGCCAAAGAGAATCTTGTCTCCCGCCTTTACATCCAGGGGTACAACCTTTCCGTCCTCGTGTTTCCCTGGACCAACCGCGACCACTCGGCCCTCCTGAGGTTTTTCCTTGGCGGTATCCGGGATAATGATTCCGCCTTTACTTTTCTCCTCTTCCTCAAGCCTTTTGACAATGACCCTGTCATGCAGGGGACGAACCTTTAACGCCATAAAACCTCCTTGAATAAAACGTAGTTTACTGAATCACTACAGAAGGATAGCGAGTGCAAATTTAATCCTGCTTCTTCAAACGTCAAGGGGGGATTTAAAATTAACCGCCTCTTTATTGCTTCGGAGGCTTATAGGGCGGTGTAGCAAGGCTTCGGATATAGGCGACGACGTCACGGATCTGGTTTTCTTTAAGCTGCCCGCCCCAGCCTGGCATCATAGGCGATTTTTGTACCGCAGCACCCCCCTTTGAAATAATATCAAACAGGAACTGATCGGACTGTTTATTCATCACTTCGCCATTCGTATGGTCGGCAGGCTTGACAGCCATAGAGCCAGCCGCAAGCCCATCGCCCTTACCCGATTCCCCATGACAAGCCGCACAATAGGTAAGGTAAATCTTCTTCCCTTCGGCCTTATCTTGGGCAGAGACAAGCTCAACTGAAAAAGCCGCAATCACCGCCGACACAACTAAAAAAACGAGGTTTTTTGCCATGGTCCCTCCTGAGTTGCCGAATTCTTAGCTCTTTTCCTTATCAAATAATAAATGATAGGACAAAAAGGAAGAAGCGAGACCAAGCCTACACTTTTCCAGCAAAGGATGATATTGATCCAAAAAAACTTAGGAGGTCCCAATGGCAGGCAAGGCAATCAAGATTTGGGGCAGAAGAGATTCCTCGAACGTTCAAAAGGTTCTATGGTGTTGCGACGAGCTCGGCATCGCCTTTGAGCGAGTCGACATTGGCGGCCGCTTCGGAGGAAACAAGGAGAAACCTTATCTCGACCTGAATCCGAACGGGCTCGTGCCGACCATCGAAGACGGCAGCTTCGTTCTATGGGAATCGAACAGCATCATGCGCTACCTC
>VBLN01000184.1:0-3449 GCA_005878685.1 Deltaproteobacteria bacterium
AAGAGGCTGTCAATTCCACAAAGGCCCGCAGGATATCGGTGATCGTGATGATGCCAACCAATCGCTCTCTGTCGACGACGGGCAGACCGCCGATCTTGTGCTCAAGGAGGATCCGTGCAGCTTCATCCATCGGCGTTGCGGGGGTCACCGTCACTACGTTTTCGGTCATGGCTGTGCCGACCTTGGTGATTCTCATCTGCCGTCCATGCTGACGTATATCGCGATCGGTAATAATCCCTACCAGCTTTTCGTCCAAGATCACCGGTAGCTGGCGAAATCCTCCCACATGCATCTTTGTCTGGGCGGCCGCCAGGGTCTCCTCGGGACTGACAGTTACCGGGTCTCTCACCATGCGCTCACCAACGGTCAAGATCATTGCTCTGCTCCTCAGGGGAATTTATGCCCCACATGCAATTCCACAGCTGGAGTGCAAAAATCGAACCAAGGGATGAGTCGCACCTAATTTACGGATTTACCCGTTCATTCAACTACTTAAACGGCAGGAGTCTTTTGAGCCGTAGGTCAAATTTGTCAATCATGAGCCATTTTTTTCAGTCTTTGTCCTCGCGAGGTAGAGAGGGGCTTTGGGCGTTGGCTTTGCTGTGGGCTTTTTGAATTTAGGGGAGCGAGTAGCGTGACTGGTAGTTGGTCATCACGAAGCGTGGTCTGTTCACGAACTGGGTTACAGAAGAGCAAAGAAAAACAAGGGGGGCGGTCCTACCCAACCGCTCCCCCTCCTTGTTTTGCTGAGTGCTAAAGAGCTACCAGCGGTTACGACCGCCGCTGCGTCCAGCTCCTCCATCGCGGCGGTTCTCCTGAGGTCTGGCTTCGTTGACGACGAGTGTTCGCCCGTCGAGCTGGGAGCCGTTCAAGGCTTCGATAGCCTTTTGGGCCTCCTCCGATGAGGCCATTTCAACAAAGCCGAAACCTCGGGACTGGCCGGTAAACTTATCCGAGATGACCCGCGCTGACTGCACGGAGCCGTGCTGGGAAAAAATCTCTTCCAGCCTCCCTTCGGTTACTGCAAAGGGCAGACCGCCCACATAAAGTTTATTACTCACATTCTCCTCCAATCTGAGAATATTTAGGGTCTTTGCCTTGGGATCACTGATAGGAGAAGAACATGAGAGCTCGATGGGTAGGAACTAAGCTCCTTCTGGATGCTCTAGTCGCTAGTCGCGTTCGCAAGGTGAGACAATCTCAGGCCTTTCAAATTTAGCTCGCTCTCCTCAGAAGGCCCGATACTGATTGAAAGCATAAGGATCTTAACTGGTTGACCCCGCTTTGTCAAACACCCGTGAGAGAGTGCAAGTGCCAAAAGATGCTGCACGGCAGCTATTCACGGCCTCGTAGAAGTTCGAAGTGGTAATTGGTTCGTAATCCAATGTATGAACCGGTATAATTTGTCTAGCCTTTTAGCCATCACATCTGAATTCTCATAGAAGACTAATGAACCAAACCACGTCCAATCGTCGCGGCGATATACGTAACGTCGCCATCATCGCCCATGTGGACCACGGCAAGACAACTCTGGTGGACGCCATGTTGCATCAAAGCGGCATCTTCCGCGCACAAGAGCAGGTGGTGGAGCGTGTCATGGATTTCCTGGATTTGGAGCGGGAGCGAGGCATCACTATTCTCGCGAAAAACACCTCCGTCCATTACGGCGGAGTTAAAATCAACATAGTCGATACTCCGGGCCATGCCGACTTCGGCGGCGAGGTCGAGCGGACGCTTTCGATGGTGGATGGAGTCATGCTGCTGGTGGACGCCTCTGAGGGGCCTCTGCCGCAAACGCGCTTTGTTTTAAAAAAAGCGCTCGAAGCCGGACTGCCGCCGATCGTCTGCATCAACAAGATCGATCGCGCCGATGCCCGGCCCGACGTCGTGTTGGATGAGATCTACGATCTATTTATCGATCTGGACGCCACCGAGGAGCAGCTGGATTTTCACGTGGTCTACACCGACGCCCGCGTTGGTATGGCCACGCGCGATCTGCGGCGGTCGTCGGATAATCTAAAACCCTTGTTCGACTTGATTGTCCAGGCGCTGCCGGGACCGCTGGTGGATCCCTCGACTCCGACACAATTCCAGGCCAACAACTTGGACTACGACGATTATGTTGGCCGCCTGGCGATCGGGCGGTTGAAGAGCGGTATGTTGAGCCCGGGGGTGTACACCCTCTGCAGCGTCGGTGGCTTGCAGCGGCCCATGAAGGTCACGCAGCTCTTCGGGTGGCAGGGACTAAAGCGGATCGAGCTCGAATCGGCCGGTGCTGGCGACATCGTCGCTGTGGCGGGCATTGAAGAGATCCAAATTGGCGACACCATCGCCGACCGGGACCATCCCCAACCGCTACCTCCGCTGCGCGTGGACGAGCCGACCATCGCGATGATCTTCAGCGCCAACAACTCGCCGTGGGCCGGTCGCGAGGGAGAATTCGTGACCTCGCGCAAGCTGCGGGAGCGCCTTTTATACGAGCAGCGCAAGAACGTGAGCCTGCGCGTCGAAGAGACCGAGTCGCCGGATGCCTTTAAGGTTACCGGCCGAGGCGAGTTTCAGCTCGCCATCGTGATCGAGACGATGCGGCGCGAAGGTTATGAGCTTCAGGTCTCCAAGCCGACGGTCATCACCCGGGAGATTGAAGGAGGGACCCAAGAGCCTGTGGAGATGCTTGTGATCGACATACCGGAGGAGCACATCGGCATCGTCTCCCAGTTGCTCGCGGCGAGGCGCGGCAAGATGACCAAGATGATTCACGGCGGCTCCGCGCGCGTGCGGCTCGAGTTTTCCGTGCCGTCGAGGGGATTGATCGGTTTCCGCTCGCGCTTCCTGACTGACACGCGCGGCACCGGGATTACGAACGCGCTATTTGACGGTTGGGCGCCGTGGCACGGGCCGATCCAGGCACGCAGCAATGGCGCGATGGTAGCCGATCGGGAGGGCATGGCCACACCTTATGCGGTCTTTCATCTGCAAGAACGGGGAGCGCTCTTTGTCGCCCCGGGGACGCGCGTGTATGAGGGTATGGTCGTCGGCGAGTACTCGCGTGAGAACGATCTCAACGTCAATATCTGCCGCGAAAAAAAGTTAACCAATATACGCGCCGCCGGGCGCGACGAGAATATCCTGATTACCCCTCACCGTCCAATGGGGCTGGAAGAAGGGATTGAATGGATCGGCGATGACGAACTGGTGGAGGTCATCCCTCAATCGATTCGTCTGCGCAAAAAAGTCCTCAAACAGACGGAGCGCCCCCGCAGACAACGGGATGGCGAAGAGTAAGAAAACAAAAGGGAGTTGCAGAAAACGTCGGAGGATCACCGCGGGGTAAAGCGTGCTTCAAGCTCCATATAGTCCTGCAGGCCCAAAAGCTCGTTGTATTCCTTCAATGTTGCCATCCGGTTCTCGATCGATCTGGTGCAATAGTCTCTTTTCAAGACCTGAAG
>VBLN01000184.1:3472-5335 GCA_005878685.1 Deltaproteobacteria bacterium
TAGCGGATCGAGTTGCAGGAGCCCATGACAAAGCCCATCTCGCGAATCTCATCGATGGTGGCATTGCCTGCGCTGATGACCTCGTCGGAGAACATCAGGGAAAGGGGCGCTTTGACTTCGCGGGATATGCGGCGCAGAGCGTTGATCGTTTGCTCGCGCTTGCCCTTTTCGCGCGACCGGCGCAGCGCAATCGAGATCAGATCCGCCCCGGCCGCCGCGTAGGCATTCGCTCTCTTGATCGCCTCATCGAGACCCAAGGATTCTTCCGCGTCCGTGCGCGTGCCGATCACGAAATCTCTGTCCTCCCGGGCGTGAACCGCGGCTTCGATCCTTTTTGCGTGCTCCTCGATCGGAACCACGCGCGTGGCACCCTCGATCAGCGCGCACTTCTTCGGCCAGGCCTGATCTTCGAACGAAATCCCCGCGAGTCCCGCGCGCTCAAACTCGCGGACCGTGCGAATGATGCCTAAAGGGCCGCTCAAAAAGCCCGTGTCAGCGTCCACCATGAGAGGAATGTTCACGGCCGCCGCCACGTTCCGGGCATGATTCACCACTTCCATGAGGCTCAAGAAGCCGAGATCGGGTAATCCGAGTAAACTGGCCGTCGTGGCATTTCCCAGCAGCTTCACAGCCGGAAATCCCGCGCGCTCGACTAGTCGCGCGGTCATCGCATCGTAGGCCCCCGGCGCTACGGCAAATTCTCTCCGCGCCAGCAACTCTCTCAACTGTTTCGCCTTAGTCATGTCCCTTCTCCCGAGTCTCAGTGCGCGTCTTTAGCGAAAATATCCTGAAACTCTTTGTAAAGCCGGTCATAATTCCGCGCCAACTCCAAGTTGCTAGGGTGAACGTTCAAACCCTCGACCAGCCTGGGCGGATTGGGTTTGACGTCGGGTCTCATCGAAATCCGCCGCGACTCGGTAATTTCGGTCTGTCCCTCTCTGGAAAGCGCGAAGTCCAAAAAGAGTCGGGCCGCGTTAGGATGCGGCGCCCGATCTGCGACGCCCACGAGGTAGAGGAATCCGATCACCGGATCGGTGCGCACCCACTCGACCGGTGCCCCTTTGGATTTGAGATCCTCGATGCGCGGGCCATAAAGCGATATCCCGAGTTGGTGCTCGCCGGCGGCGAGCAATTGAGCCATCAGCGTGTGGCCCTCGCGCATCGTGAGCTTCTGCTCCGCGAGTCGCCGCATGTACCTGAGTCCTTTCTCCCGACCCATGATCTCCATCATATTCGCGAACCACTCCGTCTCCTCGCGATCGATAACCATCTGCCCCTTCCATTTCGGGCTTAGTAGATCATCCCAGCCCTTGATCTCTCCCGGCTTCACGCTGTTTGTGTTGTAGGCGACTACCGAGGTTTGCACGTACATCGTGGCCCAGCGTCCCTGGGGATCCTTGAAGCCCTTGGGGTAAATCTTGCTCTCGGGCGAAAGATACTTGGTGAACACGTCCTTATCGAGCATCACCTGAGCGGGAAAGCCTCGCGCTTGAATCACATCCACGGTATGCCTGCCCGCTTGCCTCTCTTCCAGGACGCGCGTCATGATTTTCTCGGCGCCCGCGCGCAGGTGGTGAACCCTGATGAAAGGGTACTTGCTGTTGAATTTCTTGATGAACCCTGCGACGTCGGAAACGGTGAAACCGCCGTAGAACACGACTTCTCCTTCTCGCTTCGCCTGCTCAATGATCTTGTCTCGTTCAGATTGGGCCCGGGCCTGCGTGAACCAACCAAGCAAAACGGCTAAGGCAACAGACAGTGAGAATAAGAGCGGGGTTATCCTTCGTTCCATTTATTTGAATTGTCCATCGTTCTTCAAATAGGAAATCAAACCGCCGCTGCTGAGGATCTGCAGGGCAAATT
>VBLN01000184.1:5349-14225 GCA_005878685.1 Deltaproteobacteria bacterium
CGTTCAGAGTCTGGCCCGAACGAAGGTTGCGAACGCGGCCGGCGACAAAGTCCACTTCTATTTCATCGCCCTCGCTCACAGCGCCCGCGATTCCCGGACATTCCATAGAGGGAAGGCCGATGTTGATCAGCGTCCTCATGAAAATATTGGAAATAGACTCCGCGACGACGCCGGCAATCCCGGCCTGCTTCAAAGATCTCGGAGCGTGCTCGTCGCTCGCCCCCATGCCCAAAAACTTGCCCGCGACCAGAATATCACCCGGTTTCACCTTGTTCTTAAATTCCGGATCGACACCTCCCATCACCCCATCGATGTTTCCGGAATCGATAGAATCGCCGAATTTCCAGGTGCGTCCTCTGATCAACAGCGCCCCCATCACAGCCTCCCGTGTTACAGATAGTCGCGCGGATCCGCAATCTGGCCGGCGACGGCCGAGGCGGCCACGGTCGCCGCGTTGCTGAGAAAAACACTCGATTTCTTAGGGCCCATTCTGCCCCGGTAATTACGATTACCGGCAGAGATGCAAACTTCACCCGCCGATAGCGAAGGCCTGACGCAAAGGCCGCATTCGGAACTGGTAACCACCGCATCGGCCTGCTTGAAGATATCCAACAGTCCCTCCCTTTCGGCGAGGCGGTAGGCGATAAAGGAAGCGGGTGTGATGATTAAACGGACCCCGGACTTGACTTTTCTACCCCGCAAGATCGCCGCTGCCATGCGCAAATCTTCGATTCTCCCATTAGTGCAGGTCCCGATGAAGCCCTGATCGATCCGCACTCCTTTGAACTCACTTACTGGGTGCGCGTTCGCCGGATACTCCGGCGCCGCTACCTGGGGCTCGATCCGTTCGAGGTCGACGCGATAAACCTGCTCGTAGGTGGCGTCCGGATCACTATCCAGGAGAGAAAACTCCTCGTTGCTTATTTCACGAACGTAAGCAACCGTGCGTTCGTCGGGCGGGATGATGGCGTTGACCGCGATCATTTCCACTGCCATATTGCACATGGTCAGCCGGCTCTCAATCGAGATCTCTTTGACGCCGGGGCCGCTGTATTCTAAGGTTCGGTTGATAGCGCCTTCATAACCGATCTTTCCCGCTGCCCACAGCACAATGTCTTTTCCGACGACAAAGGGACCGGCTCTTCCGGCCAAATCAAAGCGTATCGTCTTCGGAACCTTTAGCCAGATCTGTCCCGATGCTAGGACTCCAACCGTCTCGGTAAACCCTATGCCGGTCGCAAAAGCGCCCAAAGCCCCGTAGGTGCAGGTATGGGAATCACCCCCGACAATGAACTCTCCCGGCTTCACATGCCCGTGTTCTACCATGACGTTGTGACCGATCCCGCCCTCTTGCCCTTCGTAGAGGATGGCGCGTTGCTCCCGGGCAAAGTCGCGCGCTCTCTCCTGGCCTTCCGCCCTCCTTTCGTTGCGTGGAGGCTGTTCGTCCAGATTGACCACAACACTTCCTCCGTTCCACACTTGTTGTTTCCCCATGCTCTGGAGGACTTCCAAGAGAACTCCGTAGAGTCCTTTGGCGTCCTCTTTCTTCGAGAAACGCAAATCTTTGATGTAGAGTTTGTCGACGTTGGCGACGACGATATCTCCCGCGTTGACACTTTTCCTGTTTGCCGCCCGCGCGATAATCTTTTCCGTAAGGGTCATTCCCATCAGCGGCTACCTTCTAACTGTTGGTTCCTGACAGTATGGATTATGCCTCCCGCTTGTTGGTTGCTCACCACATTTACAACATTGTAAGAGCCGGGCGCAACAAGAGTGACGTTGCATGACGCTTTCGCGCCATCATCCCAACAACGGCTAAAAGGGTATTGCACTGGTTGCACGTTTGTGTAATTGATCGAGCGACGTAATCAGAATCACACTGAAATAAAAACATGGAGGGAATTTATGTATCAAACAAATATGTATGAAGGCATGCTGGCGGAAACTGTCACCATGCAGGGCGCCAAGGGGGATAAGATCAACGCCTACTTCGCCAAGCCGCTGGGTGAGGGGCGGTTTCCGGGGATGGTCGTGATCCATCACGCGCCCGGCTGGGACGAATGGTACCGAGAGTGCACGCGCAGATTCGCCCACCATGGCTACATGGCGGTGTCTCCTAATCTCTATTTCCGCGACGGTCACGGCACGCCGGAAGACGTTGGGGCCAAAGTGCGCGCGGCGGGAGGCGTGGCGGACGAGCAGGTGCTGGGCGACCTTGAAGGGGCGATGCAGTTCCTGCGCACACAGTCCAATCTGAGCGGTAAGATGGGTGTCTTCGGCACCTGCTCGGGAGGCCGCCATGCTTTTCTCGCAGCCTGTCGTCTCAAGGGTTTCAATGCGGCCGTGGAGTGTTGGGGCGGGCGTGTGGTGGCGTCGAAAGAGGAGCTGACTCCGAAGCAGCCGGTCGCGCCGATCGACTACACCAAAGATCTTTCGTGCCCGCTCATCGGGCTCTTCGGCAACGACGACAAGAGCCCCTCGCCGGAGCAGGTGAACCAGCATGAGGCGGAGCTCAAGAAGCATGGCAAGAACTACGAGTTTCACCGCTACGACGGCGCCGGGCACGGCTTTTTCTACTATGACCGGCCGGCCTATCGGCAGGAGCAAGCAATGGACGGATGGAAGAAGATATGGGTCTTCCTCGAAAAACATCTGAGCAAATGAGCTCAGCCGGCAATCGAAAAAAAGGAGCGCCGCAATGTGCACGATGATCGCCAAGCAGATTCCGATCGACGGCAGCGGAAAAGGGAAGGACGGCTGGTTTGAGGTGCGCCAGCTCAACGTGTCGTATGACCATCCGTATCACGCGCGACAGGAGCATGCGCTGAACATCGATTTCGTAAACGAAGCCGAGGGTCCGGGGGCGCGGGTGGCCGTGGAGTTGACTCCGGAGGCGGCCCGAAAGCTGGTGCAGACCATTCATGAGATATTGGCCCAGGCCGAAGCGGGCGGACATTTAACGGCTGAAGGATGAAGGCGGAAAACGGCTAATTTATCCTTCAAATAGAAGGACGTTGCTCGTATCACCGGGCGTGCCGCTGGTAGGTGTCGGCGGCACGGCCGGTGGCAAGGAGCCACGACCTAAAAGAGAGATTCGTGGTTCGCATGAAGTAGGAGTACGGGGCAGGACTTTGGCTGTCTGGAAAGGCCGAAAAACTGCATCGCAGCGCGTAGAAACCAAACCACCCGAAAAGGATTTTTTGCCTGCATGATGATCAACTGTACGTCTCCGTTGAGCCCGTAGCTGCTGACCACCTCCCTCAAACCGCCGGTATAAAGATCTACGGATACGTTCACCCCTTTTCCCTGTAAAGCTCCACAGGCAGGAAGAATTCTCTTTTCCGCTAAGGCTTTCTGCCTCTCCCAAGAATAATTCTCTGAAATTCCTCTGACTGCCAACAGGGCCTTTCTTGGAGACTCTGCGTCGATCCAATGGTCCCGCAACCACATCCAGGAGTCCATTGGATAGCGAACAAGGAAAACGACTCTCATGCCCGGTTGAACGATCTCCTTGACGTAAGGAATAATCTCTCCAAGTCGGTCTTGATCCCTTAGCGCAATCAAAATTTGCCCTGCCATAGTGCCTTCCTCCTTTTGTGCGGTCCTTGCAGAACTCTGTGAGCAAGCCATATGCCAGTTTGGCCAGTTAGGGAATGTCCGGCTCAACTCAAAATAAGGCGGCGAATTAACACATCAATTTTAGGCAGGCAAATTCACCTGCGACGAGAGCGATAGGAATAGAACTGTCCTTTATTCACCAGAGTTACGAGTGTGAGTACACGCGACAGGAGAATCATCAATAAAAACAGTCAGTTATCGAAGTGTTAACGTTGCTGCATGCTGTTAACGTGATTGACAGCTTTTGATCGTCATGTTGACCGATCAATCGTTTGCCGAGGGATGAGATAAGCCTATGGCGCCGGCGGGACTAAATTGGCGGCCGGCGCTCGTACCATCGGGCATGCTGCTGGTAAGCGTAAGCCGCGCGCAGGACGGTAGGCTCGTCAAAAGGTTTGCCGACAAGCTGCAGCGCAACGGGGAGATTGCGGGCGAAGCCGCAGGGGATGGAGATTGCGGGGAGTCCAGCAAGGTTGAATGGAGCGTGATACTCTGGGCCGAGATGTTTGTACAACGTATCCAGCGGGTCAACTTCTTTAAAAGTGGGGGCCGGCCCAAGCTGGCAAGGCAAGGCGAGCAGGTCTACCTTGCGGAAAACCTCAGCGCATTCGCGCTTGATCCGACTGCGGATCCGCTGCGCCTGAATGTAGTCGGCCGCGCTGGTCAGCAGACCCAAGTATATTCTCGCCCGCCTTGCAGTGGCAGCATTCCTGATTACGGTTTTAGTGTCCCCGATGTGCGCCGCGTAGTGCTCGTTGTAGTAGATCACGGCGTTGGCAATCGTAGCCAGCTTCAGGATCGGCAGCGCAACCTCCTCGATGCGCGCTCCTAGGCGCTGCAATTCGCCGATCGCCTTGTCCACGGACGTAGTAATCTCCGCATCGGTGCGGGACCGGCATTCCTCGATGAAGTGTCTGGGAACGCCGATGACCATGCCCTTAATGTCTTGTCTGAGCGCTGCGCTATAATCGGGGACTGGGGCGTCTATGGAAGTAGGATCTTTCGGATCGTAGCCGGCGACGGTCTGGAGCACGTGAGCTGCGTCTTCGACGACCCAAGTCATGGGGCCGCAGTGATCGAGCGACCAGCTGAGTGGCGCGAGCCCGTGGCGGCTGATTCTGCCATAGGTAGGTTTCAGCCCCACAATCCCGCACAACGAAGCCGGGTTTCTTATCGACCCAGCGGTGTCCTCTCCGATCGCACCCATGCAAAGCCCGGCGGCGACGGCCGCACCTGCGCCTGTGCTCGACCCGCCGGTGATCCGTTCGGTGTCCCACGGGTTGCATGGCTGGGGGATTTCGATGGGAAGGCTGCTCATCGCGAGCTTGCCGAGCAAGACGGCGCCAGCCTTCCTGAATTTGTCGACCACGGTGGAGTCCTCCGACTCGGGAGGTCTCTTCTCTCGTATCAGAGCAGGCGCTCCCTGGACGTCCAACTGATCCTTAACCGCAACCGGAATGCCGTGAAGCGGTCCTCTATAGTCGCTGCGAAGAATTTCAGCCAGATTCAAGTAAGCATGCAGTCGTCCGTCGACGGCTTCGATGCGCTTGAGGACCGCGCGGGTCAGTTCGACCGGGGAGAGGGCGCGGCTCTGGATCAATTTCCGCGCCTCGTGGATGGTGAGATAGTAGAGCGGCTTCTCTTGAACGGCCATTACTTGGTCCTCCGTTCAGGATGAAAGGTTGGCGCGATCTCTTCATCCGAGACGTCAACAGAATGCAGCGTCTTAAGAGCCGCCACGTAGGTATCCATGAGTTTTTCGAACCGCTCGAGATCGCCCTCTTTGGGCTCAAGCCCCGCTTGCGCCAGCAACGCCTTTAATGTTTGCTCCGTGAGCTTTTCCATTTTCTCCACTCCTCTTTGAGTGAGCAGGAGTCTATCTCTGGCTTCGAATCCGCGTCAAGGGCAACTATATATCTTCTTTCATTTTTCCGCTTTCAGGCTTCATCCTTCTCCAAGTGGCTTACATCCCCCCAGGTCTGCAGCGTCCAGTATCCTTCCCCGAAGGTAAATATGTTTAGGGCGCTGTTGGGAAATGCGAAGCGTCGCGGCGCCTGGAGCGGGATAGAGAGTACATGCCGGCACAATCCGCTCAGAACCCCGCCGTGTGTTACGACCACGATGGATTCTCCCAAATGCTTTTGAGCCAGCTCCTCAAGACACGCAATGTTTCGCTCTATCTGCTGCCGCAGGCTCTCCCCATGCGGAAGAATGTGATCCGGGTCCCTGGCCCGATAGAGCTCGTACTCCTCCGCATGACTCTTTCGAATGTCTTCGCTAGTGAGCGCCTGAAAGATGCCGAGGTTCCGCTCTCTCAACCTTGCATCAAGTGTGACTTGATGTCCGGTCGCCGCCGCAATGATTTGAGCGGTCTGGTAAGCTCGACCGAGGTCGCTGCTATAAAGGGCCTTGAAGCGTTGATGGGCGAGACGCCGGGCGAGAGCATGGGCCTGGCTCAGGCCCATGGAGGTCAACGGGCTGTCGAGATGTCCCTGCCATCTTTTCTCGATGTTCCAAACTGTTTCGCCGTGTCGAACCACGATCACAAGAGTCCGCTGCATGATGATTCTGTGCCTATTTGCCCCAAAGCCGCTTGACAAATCCCTCGTCTTCCAGCCGTTTGAGATGGCGGTCGCTGATGTAACTCCTGGCGTCAACTCCCTTCGCCTTAGGATTGGTCTCGGCCAACTGGGTCACCACCGCCTGCATTGCTTCCAGCGAGGGATAGGGAACGTTGGGGAGAACGTCTTTGAAATAGTCGTAGCCCTCTTCGAGCGCTTTTAGGTTGTTTAGGCGGGTGAACTGAGCCATAGCCTTCAGCGAGTACTCTTTATCGGTCTTAAACACTTTGATGGCCTCAAGGTAGGCGCGCAAGAGATTCAGCGTCTTGGCCTCATTTTGGTCCAAGAATCTTCGGGTTGCCAGGATGCCGGTGTTGAAAAAGGGGATGCCCATCTTCAAAGAGTCCGCCAAAATGTAGAGGTGTTGCCTTTCGGCTTCGATGCCGAAAGGCGCGTTCATTACCGTTCCGTCGATATTTCCGCTTTTCACTGCAGCGAGGCGCGCCGGTTCATCACCGATCTGAAGGATGCTAACCTCCCTCGCAGGGTCAAGTCCGAGTTTTTTCAACATCGCGCGCAAACCAAAATCCGCCGAGGAGGCAAATCGGCTGACGCCTAATTTTTTTCCCTTGAGCTGCTCTGTGCTCTTAATCTCCGGGCGGGTGACGAGCTGGTAGTTGAGTTTGTCGAGGAATGCAGCGATATAGACGATGTCCGCGCCGGAGAGATTGGCTGCGGCTCCTGGAGCACCGCTGAGCTGTGAAAAGTCTAAGTTCCCGGAGACAAGCACCTGCACGTTGGTAGAGCCGCCCGGGATATATATAATTTCTGGAGAGAGACCGTACTTGCCGAAGAGTCCTTTGTCCTTGGCGATCCAAACAAGGCCCGACTGGATGCTGATGGCGCCATAGCCGATCCGAGCTCTCTCTTGGGCGTAACCATTAGGACTCCGTAGGAGCAAAAACCAAGCGATCAAGGCCAGAACTGTGCTCTTCGTTGCCATGCGACCTCCTAAAGCCTCATAGATATCCCTTTTCCCTGTAATAGCGCTCCGCGCCCGGATGGAGCGGGATGTCGAGAGGGCCTTCCTCGGTGCTGCGACAGAAAGAAGACATGGGCGGAACCTGGGGAGCGTCGTAAGGGATCTCCTCACGGATGCGCTCCAGCGCGGCGACGAAATGATAGGCGAGTTCCTCCGGCAGATTCGCGTGCGCGATAATCGGCCAGCCGCTGTAGTCGATCACTTCGGTCGCCGCATCGAAGTTTCCTTTGAGTCTGCCGCCTCCGAGCGGCGCGCGCTGGAAGCCGTAGTGCTCCATTTTCACCAGCGCCTTTTTTGCGCAGGGCAAAAAAACCATCCCGTGTTTCAAAGCCACTTCTCCCCAGGAATCCAGTCCTTCATCGATCACTGCGTTAACCTCTCCCGAGACAATTCCGTCCCGCCGCCGTGGATTGCTCGGCCTCTCAACCGGCTCCACGGAGCCGCCCCACTCGACGAAGGATTCAAGTTTAAGCCCATGCGCCTTGAGGAGCGAACGGATAGCGAAGCTAACGCAGTCATTGGCTGCAACAGAGACGCGGAGCTTCGGCCGCTTGGCCTTAAGCTCTTCCATAGACGTAATGCCTAGGTTGCCCGACAGAGCGACCACCAGACGATCCCACGAGGGAAAGACCGCTAGCGCTCTCAACGGATAAGAGCGCCGGAAAGGTCCTTTCCCCGCATAGGCCATCGTCGCTACCACCGAAGGATTGAGCCAGCCGATGTCCAGCTTTCCCGAGCCCACGAGCCTCGCTCCGTCGAGACCGCCGCACCAGGCGGGGCTCACGGCGAAGTTAAATGGGTAAGGAGGGCCGGCATGCTGCGGGTTTCCGGGCAGCTCCACAGTGAGCCGGACAGAGCTGGTCATGAGAGTCGGCACACCTTCATACAATCCCGCTAGGACTCGAGTTGCAATTCTTGCCCGCATCAAACTGGCGCTCATCGGTTTAACGCTGCGATCATCGTAGGCCATGGGAGCTTTGTCTCCTTTGCAAAGGATGTCGAATGGATAGAGGTATTAAGAAAAGAGTCGTCTGTCAACGCGTTGCCTTTGCAGAATCCAAGCTCGGCAACCGCGCATGCAGGTCAACGGGGAGGTGGGAGACGAGGATTAGGCCCTTTGATATCTTGGGAATCTTAGAGTAAGAGATTCTGAAAGATCGAAAGCAAGTATCGTTAACCTTGGCGGAGGCTGCTGAAAGAGCCAGTTATGATTAGCAAGAGCTGGGAGCCGCCGGAATTTATTGCGCGGGAGAGAATCATTAGGGACACCGAAGACGTGCTCGGGATGGCGGATATTCCGGTGCGCAAGACGGAAGATATCTTTCGCATCCATACTCTGGGATTGGACTGGGACATTGGAGTGGTCGTTTATGAGCCGGCAGATTCGGCGCGCATCACCGTGGATCCAGACGGAAAGAAAGCTGGCTTTTTTCTCCTTCACGGCGGCTCCGGCGACTTTAAGCACATAGAGCGCGTCTCTCTGCTGCTTGCGAGCAAATTCGGCTACAAGGTGATAGCCGGTACGTTTCCGGGTAGATTTTGCTTTCCGGATGCGAGCCGGGATTGGCCCGGCGATACGATCCATGCCGATGGCTCGGTAAGAACGCCGATCTGGAAACAAGCTGAGCTGATAGGAGCTGATGAATACGAAGTGG
>VBLN01000185.1:0-5530 GCA_005878685.1 Deltaproteobacteria bacterium
ACATTACGATCGCCAGCGAGGGGGCCCGGTTTCAACTGCCGGAGATGGAGCACCAGATCATGCCGACCATTGCCATGTCCGCCCTGATTGATCGCGTGCCGCGCAAGGCGGCCCTGTACCTGGTTTACTCGACGGATGAGATCGACGCGCGCCAGGCGCTCTTGTTTGGCTTGGTCAGCCACGTGGTTCCCTCGAATCAACTCGATCTTACCGTCAATCAACTCGTCGAAAAGTTGAAAAAGTGCCCGCTGCCGGCGGTTATGGCGGTGAAGGAGTATGCCACGTTCGCCTATAGTATGGATACACAGGCGGCGAACGATTTTGCCAAGAACCTGCACGCTACGATCAACAGCTCTTCGGCCATGCGCAGATGAGAAAAGGAGATCCTAGCGGCTCTTCAAGGCCTGCTCTATTGATAAAGCCGTTTTTCCAGCCAATCCAGCATGAACGGGACGTTCTGCGCCCAATGGTCGTGGCTGCAGTGAATCGTGCCGCCGGCAGTCGGGTCGTCGTGGATCTTTAAGGTTTTGTCGGCGCATCCGAGCGCCGCAAACAGGCGTTTGGCGCCCTCGACGCTCATCAGCCGGTCCTCGCCCCCGTGAGTGATCAATGTCGGGCAGGTGATGTTTCGGGCCATACCTTCCATGGTAAACGACTTGAGCTGCTCCCGTGCTTGAGCATCGGTGACTCCGCCGAGGATGCGCTGCAGGGTAGGCTGAAGATGCTTACAGAAAAGGTACAGATCGTCGAGCACGCTGTGGCAGCCGGACCAGCAAACCAGGGCTTTGATCCGCGAGTCAAAGGCTGCGGCCCGCGGCGCATAATATCCCGCCATGCTGATCCCGAAAATAGCGATCCTTTTTGGATCCACCTCCGGGCGAGACACGAGATAGTCGATACATGACTTCGCCGGAACTTCGTAGTCGGGGCGCGTCGGAATGTTCTTGACATAGTGCGACGATCCCCGGCCGGGGGTGTCCACCAGAAGCAACGCCCAGCCTCGGGCCACCATCTCTCGGCCAGCAAAATATATTTCCTCTGCGTAGGCGTCGGCCCCTCCAATGAAGAAGATCGCCGGCCAGGGACCCGGCTTCGGGTTTACTGGGTGGCAGAAATAGCCGTCGTACACCTCATCGCCGCAGCGGACCGTGATAACCTCGATGGATGGGGAATGTAGCCGGGCGGCGGCACGAAAATTCTCCTGCGCCTTGAGAAAGCGCTGGGTCTTTTTGGCCATATCGGCCGCGCCAAGTAGCACGTCCGACATCCGGTAATATTGGTTGGCGTGGAAGAAATTCTCCATGGCGGTCTGCTGCCGGCCCGCAGCAAGGGCCCGCTTGGCGTTGGCCTCCGTTGTCTCGGCCAGATTCAGCCAGCCCCGTTCCCAACCCTCTTTGTCGTCGGGTTCGAGTCCGCGGCAAAGCCGCGCGATGTCAAAGACATCTCCGCCTCCGTGCTGCGCTTCGGCGACGAGCCTGAGAACGTGGAACTCAAACGGATGAGTTGGTCTAAGAAAGTCCAGCATGGTGTCTCCTTAAATACCCGGCGTCCTGCCGCTTTTCCCCTCCCAGAGACGAGAGAGCTATCCAATATCTAATTTTATGTCAAGGTAAAAAGGCGGCGAGGTCCAGTCTTGTCGGTTAGACCTTTGAATCTATCGCAAGCTTGGTAGCGCCTTATGGAAAGACACAGCCGTCAACCAGGCTGTTTGACACCTCGGTGCCATTTCGTTTAATTTTGGTGCGGTTTGCTGCGGCGTGCCATCGGGTTATTCCATAGCGGGCAGGGAGCTTAACTGAGACCGCTCAGAGAGGCCGCGCCAAAGCTTTGCTGGCAATATGAAACTTGACCCATACGCCGTCTTCTTTTTCTTCAGCTTCGGACTGCTGTTTACTGTGCTGGAGATTACGCGGCCAGCGCGTCCGCTCAAGTATTGGGCGGTTATCAAGAGCGATCTTATTGCACTTGCGCTCTATGAGCTACTCTTTTTCCCGGCATCCCTGTACGTTAGCAATGGGCTGGTTAAGCCACACTATTTTTTTCTCAAAGAATTATTGGAGCTGCCGCTCCCGGTCAGAGTGATCCTTTACTATGTCCTGGCCGACTTTGGCACGTATTGGTTCCATAGACTGATGCATTCCAGATATTTTTGGCGGGTCCACAAGTGGCACCATTCGCCAACCTACATATACTGGCTTGCAGGAATTCGGGCGACCTTCCCCCAGCAAGTGTTGTTCAATTTGCCTTTCGCTCTCTGTTGGCCGCTACTGCGCCAGGCGCCTTCGTGGCTTTTTCTGGCGGTTCTTGCGGAAAACTTCTTGCGCAATGATTGGATGCACATGAACGTTACCTGGAGATCGAACTGGTTGGAATGGCTGCTTGTGACGCCGAGATACCACCATATCCATCACAGCGACGACCCTAGACATTACAAAGCGAACTTAGGCTCACTTCTGACCATTTGGGACCGGATGTTTGGAACCTATGTGAATCCTGAGGAGGTTGGAGAGCTCTCTTTCGGTATAGGCGAAATTGGTTCGCCAGTCCGCCTCGCGCTTGGCGTATAGGGGAGCGAAATGGGGATAAGGCGATTATTTTTTCGCCTTGTCGATGGGTGTGGCAAATTCCTTTCGAATGAAACCGGCTGGATCACCTTCTCTCGATCAGATCTCTAACCAGTCTCCACGGACACCCACCACCTTCACTTTTGTCCCCGGAGCGACTCTGGCTAGTGAAGACGCTGCGAAGCTGGGCTGTTTGCGGACCGTAGCAGCAGATCTGAGTTCGTAAACTTCGACAACTGTCCTTGTCGCCGATTTTTGCTGGCGTTGGCGAGCGGGATCCAGGTCCTGTTTCGCCTCGGCGTCTCCTTGTTCCTGTCGCGCGGCAGCGAGCGAATATCCGGCGTTGCCGGGAGCCTTCCCTTGATTCCCATTCTGAGCTAGGGACGCTTGTTCTTCGAAAAAGTTGAGCGCCTTTTCCCACTGAATCAAAGTATTGATATCCATTCCTTCACGAACAAATAGCAGAGGGCAGTTGATCCGCGCCGCATCCGAACTCATTTCAGGAAATTTCCATTTGGAGACTTCGGCGAGAATCATCTTTTTGAAGTCATAGTCTGTGAGGTGAGACGGCAACTCCTTCGCCTGGGTGACATTTCCCGAGGGAGCCACTGCTAACTGTAACAGGATGCTTCCCATGAGGGCCGGTTTCTTCTCGACTTCCACCTGATAGATCTGACGCAGCCCCATGAGCTGGTTTTCGATCGCCTTGCTAAACCGAGCTTCCCGGCCGTTTTGTTCTTTTAAACCTGCGACGCTAAAGCCAAGCTCTGGGGCTATGATGACGATGTTTCCCAAAGCTGGATTCCATTTGGATTCAGTTTTTTCTCCTTTGCTCTCGGGACGGCCATTTTTCCTGGGGGAATCTTGGCCGTTACGGGACTTCGCTCCCACGCCGTAACCTAAAAGAATTAATCCAGCCGCCATGGTACAAGCAGCCACAACTACAATTGATTTCGACAAAGTAAGGCTCATTCAGACAACAGCTCCTTTCGCGAATTAGTATGAAGCAATAATTGTACCTTGCTTTGGTGGAACCAGTGCACCAGTAGTGGGAGCCATGGCCTCGAAATTGGTGGTTTATTTTAGATTTCGCTAAGTTGCTTAACTTTTAGTGGTTCGTCGATGGGCGAATCCGAGGTGGCTGATATCTCCGCTGGATGACGTATTGGTCGGGTTTTGACTATTTTGGCACACCCTACGATTGGATATGCCGATTCCGCCACCATATTATTAATTATTATGCTGGACCAACTGCGGCCTCTTCAGCCGAGCTTCTGTGTTTCCGTGACGGTCGTATTGTCGTGGTGATTTAGATCGGTATAATCCGGCAAAACAAAAAAGGGGAGGAAAGCTGCTCTATGGGATCGGCCGGAAATGAGCTCAATCCATTTTTTCTTCTACGCGCGAGGCATATGTGGTATACTCCCTCGCTAACTAGCTTCTTCGTTAGACTTCGCTAACAAGGGAGGAACCGATGAGTCAGAGATCGATTCTCTATCTGGTCGGAATCATCGTTGCGGTGATCATTTTGTACTTCATGTAGTGATAAAAGCCTTCCTTGATCTTTGAGCTTCGTTGGCCCGTGGAGAGAACCTACGAAGCTTTGAGAACAAGCTTTTCCAACTCCTCATGAGGGTGAGCGCCGACCAGGGCGTAGCGGCCCGCTAGAAATGTCGGAACGGCATGAATCCCTAGCTCGGCGCATCTTCTCCAGTCCTGATCCACCGCCTCTTTGAAGCTCCGACTCAGCAGCACGTCCATCGCTTCATCAGCAGGCAGGCGAGCTTCTTTGGCGATTTCCACCAGCACCTCGGGTTTGCCGATATTCTTCGCTTCGACGAAATAGGCGCGAAAGATCGGATCGTGGATTTCGTCTCCCTTGCCCTTGCTCTCCGCCCATTTTGCCAGCTCCTGTGCCAGGCGGCTGTTGTAGGTCATATTGCGTCCGCTGTTGTAGGGCAGCCTCTCTTCCTCCATCAGGGCTTTCATGCGTGTGTCCCTCGCGGGAGCAGGGGTGCGGCTTTTCCCTTCCTCCGGCGTGTCTGGATGGAGAGGGAAGTGAGTGACTTTGATCTTCAAGCCGTGGTCGGTCTTTAGTTTCTCAATACGCCCGGTACTGAGGTAGCACCAGGGTCAGACGTAATCCGAAAAGACTTCAAGGGTTAAGGGCTCGGCCATGAACTCCTCCTTTCTCTTCCCAGGGAGATTCTACTTTCGCTCGTCAGCAGAAGTCAAAGCCGAGGCTCGGCCGTTTTGAAAAACGACTCTGATTTGACAGCGAAACACGCGTAACGTATGGATAAGAATGGAAAGTAGGAACGGAAAAGAGGGATGAAAGCCTCATGAGGTTTGGCGCTCACTACTTATTTACTTATGTCCCCGATCTGGATGGGCCGGCTGCGGAATTTTACCGGAGGATGTTCCAGCAGGTGGAGGAACTAGATAAGCTCGGGTTCGATCACATCTGGGTTACCGAGCTTCACTTCAACGACTATGGAGGCATGGTATCTCACCCGCCGACTTTTTTGTCGGCCATAGCGCGCACCACGCGTCAGTGTGCTCCCATTGCACAACCCTATAGAGGTGGCAGAGTCTTACGCGATGGTGGATGTGGTCTCGAACGGCCGGTTGGAGTTCGGTCTAGGGAAAGGGTCCGAACCCACCGAGTACAGGCGCTCGGGAATTCGCCAGGAGGAGGCGACCGGGCGGATGAAGGAAGGAACGGAGATTATCCGGCAGGCTTGGTCCGACAAGCCAGTCAATTTCCGCGGGGAGTTCTTTCAGTACGACAATGTCCGCGTGCTTCCGAAGCCGGTCCAGCGGCCGCATCCGCCGATCTGGGTAGGCTGCGCCCGCAGCGAGGACTCCTTTCGCTGGGCGGGGGAAAACGGCTTTAACCTGATGACCCTACCCTACCTCTATAAAGAACCAGCCATGCTCCCCGGACTTGTCGGGATATACCGCGA
>VBLN01000185.1:5596-5957 GCA_005878685.1 Deltaproteobacteria bacterium
CGACCGGGCGGTCCGTGAGGCGGCTCCCTACTTGGAAAATTATCTGGACGTTCACGGGGCGGTGGATCCCGGTCGCAAGGAGCGCGGGTTTCTGATGGTGCGGGATGTGACGACGCAGCTCACGCAGGGATTCGTGATCGCAGGCGATCCCCAACGCTGCGTTGACCATATCCAGCGTTGGCGGGAACAGATTGGCCTCACGACTCTGTCCGGTACTCTTCATTTCGGCGGTATGCCGCAGGAGCTGGCTCTTAAGAACATACGGCTGTTCGCGGAGCGCGTCTTGCCGGCTTTCCGGTAGGGCGCAGTGCATCCGGCGAACTTGGCGGGTCACATCGGATATCACTGCGGAGCGATATTT
>VBLN01000186.1 GCA_005878685.1 Deltaproteobacteria bacterium
GAATATACCCTTGAGACCATACTCCACGATGGCGCGCTCAACTTCACGCAAAAACTCTTTGCCTGCCCCCGGAATCGTGCTCGTAAAGGCTACAATCCGGTCCGAGTATTTCCCCTGTATTTCGGCGGCGTATTGGTTCCATCGCTTGATGAAAGAAAGCGCTTCGTCGCGTGATTTGTCCTTAAGGGGATGCATGGTGTTGCTGACAACGCAAAGATCGATCCCAGCGCGCTCGTGCGCCTCCAGCAGCTTTTCGATGGTAAAAGGGGAATCCGTTCCCCAGCCCCGTTTTTTTGCAATCTCTGGCGGGTAGACGTGAGAATGCCAGTCAACGATCATGTAACCTCCCGGCTATGGATGTTAGCTATATCGCAAAATGCTAGCAATGATCTAGGACTTTTTAAGAGAGCTAGGACCTAGTCTCAAAAAATTGTTTGGCGGCTTCTTGTATTTTTCCCTTGTCACTCTCCGGGTGAAACCACTTAATTTCTTTGTCGGCCCGGAACCAGGTGAGCTGTCGCTTGGCGAGGCGGCGGGTGTCGCGCTTCATTAGAGAGATGGCTTCCTCAAGACTGCTCTCGCCTTTGAGGTAACCCGCTACCTGACGGTAGCCGACACTTTGGAGCGGCGGAAGATCGAGGCCGTATCCTCTTTCTACCAAGCCCTTCACCTCGTCAACCAATCCCTTTTCAATCATCTCATCGCAGCGGCGATTGACGAGAGCGTAAAGCTCTTCCCGATCGCGATTGAGACCTATCTTCAGAGTCTCGAACGAACTCTCCTTAAAACTATGCTCTTTTTGCCACTGGCTTATTGGTTTGCCCGTCAGTTGAAAAACCTCCAAGGCACGGACGATGCGGTAACGGTCATTGGGGTGGATCCAATGGGTCGCCTCTGCATCGACCTCTCGAAGCCTTCCGTAGAGGAGACTTAACCCCTTTTCTTCAGCCTCCCGCCCTAGTTGCTCTCTCACCTGCGGATCTTTCGCCGGCCCGACAAAGAGGCCTTGGGTCAGGGCTCTGATGTAAAGTCCTGTTCCCCCGCACAGGATCGGTTTTTTCCCACGGGCGGCGACGTCTC
Source organism: Deltaproteobacteria bacterium (assembly GCA_005878685.1). Lineage (GTDB taxonomy): Bacteria > Desulfobacterota > Binatia > UBA9968 > UBA9968 > DP-36. The sequence continues at coordinate 1,081 of VBLN01000186.1, forward strand.
GAATAACCTCCAACGCTAACTCTCGATAACGGGCGGCATTGAATTCTCCGTCGGGGTCGACAATGTCGAGGAGATGATGAGGAACTCTCTGCTTTACTGATGCTGGAGGCTTCGCCGTGCCGATATCCATATAGCGGTAGACCAGCTGCGAGTCCGCATTAACGATCTCGCCGTCGACCTGGACGGCTAACTCAACCGCAACCTCACTTTTCCCCACACCGGTAGGACCGAGAATGATCACGAGTCTAGGCCTCATAAGGACTTCTGATTTCAGATCAAGCCAAAAACGGCAATCCAAAATCTAAAATGGGGCAGGCCCCCATCGCTCACACCCTCTTGAACATCCTTTCCAATTGCTCTTGGGTGAATTCGAGCAGCACAGGACGGCCATGGGGACATTGGGTGGCGAAGTCAATCTGGTCCAATTCGCTCAACAGGGCTCGGATCTCTTCCCTGTCTAATTTCCGATTCGCGCGAATCACGCTGTGACAGGCGATAGTCGCCAATCGTTCCTCTAGGCTTTCACGCAGCTCATCCGATTGTCCGATCTCCGCAAGCTCCACGATCATTTCCCGCAGGACTCCCCGATAATCAACGGCAGGCAGCAGCGCTGGCACCGCTTTGATGGCAAAGGTATTCGGTCCGAATGGTTCCACGGTAAACCCCATGCGCTCGACTATAGCAAGCCTCTGCTCAAAGAGCGGGGCTTCGGAAAGGGGCAATTCCAACATCTGTGGAAGCAGAAGGTGTTGTCTCTCGACCGCTCCATCTTTGAGCTGACCGCGCATCTTTTCAAAGGCAATGCGCTCATGAGCGGCATGTTGATCGATTAGCGCCATCCCGCGCGGCGATACGCAGACAAGATAACAACCGAGAATCTGTCCCAGAATCTCGAGCGAAGTGAAAAAGCCCTTTCCCATCAGCTCCTTTTCTGCTTCTCCCGCTGGCACAACTGATTCAGATCGGGCGGCTTCCAATCCCGTTTCGCGGACAGGCACCGCATAGAGGAGCGGGCGCTCGTGCACGGCAAAAGGAACCTGCCCCGGCGGGCGCCTCAGAAAAGGCTGAGCGGACGGTTCTTTCGCTTTCCCTTTGAGATTTTCTCGCACCGCCTGTGTCACCGTGTCATGGATATCCGACTGGCGCCGGAAGCGGACCTCGTACTTTGCCGGATGGACGTTGACGTCCACCTCCTCAAAGGGAATTTCCAGGTAAATAACCACCGCGGGATAGCGACCTTTCATTAAGAGAGTCTCATAACCCTCAAGCACCGCGTGAGTCAGGATCCGATCGCGGACAAAGCGGCGATTCACATAGTTCATCAGATATCGAGAATTGGAGAAAGAGACCGGTGCTAGGCTCAGAAAACCAGAAATGCTTGTTTTCCCCTTGGTCCAACAGAATGGGACCATAAGATCGGCAACCTCGGCGCCAAAGACCTGGCGCAAACGATCCTGCACCCGGGATGTCCGAACGTAGTCACACAACATCTTCCCCCGATGGTAAAGACGAAAATGAACTTGATCATAAGCGAGAGCCATACGGTTGATCACGTCACAAATATGGCCCAATTCCGTCGCCGGAGATTTCAGGAACTTGCGCCTCGCTGGGGTGTTGAAAAAAAGATCGCGCACCTCAACTCTCGTTCCCGTAGGGCAACCGCCCGCTAGCGGCTCGCCCTTCTTGCCTCCTTCGACGCGTAAGCGGCGGCCTTCGGATTCGCTACGGGCACGAGAGATGATCTCCAGCCTCGACACTGAAGCGATACTAGGAAGCGCTTCGCCGCGAAACCCCAAAGTAGCAACGCGAAAGAGGTCGGCTTCGTCCTTCAGTTTGCTGGTCGAATGTCTCTCCAGAGCGACCGGCAAATCTTCGGCGCTAATGCCCTCGCCGTCATCGCTGACGCGTATCAAAGACGCCCCACTCCCCTCCACCCAAACTGAGATCTCCCTCGCACCAGCGTCCAGGGCGTTTTCCAGTAATTCTTTAACGACCGAAGCCGGCCGTTCGACCACCTCGCCGGCGGCGATGCGAGTCACCCAAGCTTCAGGAAGACAGATAATTTTCACTGCTCTTTACTTCTTCTTGCGATACTTCCCTTCGCAAGATAGCTCAGGGGTTGAGTGCGGGTCAAGAACAATACCTCTGTTGACAAGATTTCACCTTGCCAGTAAGTTGAAAGCCGACATAGCAATGAGGCGGAGATCTTGCGGAATGGAATGTTTCAACGGAGGTTCGTCGTGAAAAGAGGATGCTTTCTCGTTGCGCTCTTCGTTTTCGGTTTCCTTCCCTTCTATCTCGAGGCTTCGCAGGAGACCGGGTCGGTCGAGATGAAGGTCAGAAAGGTGATGCTCGATCCTTCCGTCAAAACGCCGACAGCCGTCGTGATTCTGGAGAGCGTCAAGGAAAAGAAACTCATCCCCATTTGGGTTGGGAATGAGGAAGCGACTTCCATTGCCATCGAGCTAGAAAATGTCTCGATCCCGCGTCCCAACACGCACGACCTCATCCGCAATATCCTCCAGGGAGTAGGCGTGGTTCTGAGCCGGATCACCATTACCGACCTGCGCAACAATGTTTACTACGCGACCATCGCGCTTAAGCTTAAAGGCCAGGACTATCAGATCGATTCCCGACCGAGCGATGCCATTGCTGTCGCCTTAAGAATGAGAGCTCCCATTTACGCCTCCTCCCAGGTGCTAGCGAAGGCAAGCCAATTGCCTTTCTCCGAACGGTCCAAAGAAGATAGCTCCAAAATCTTCGGGCTCCAGATCCAGGATTTGACGCCGGCGTTGGCGAGCCTCATGGATCTCCAGGTGAAGCAAGGAGTCTTAGTCGCGGATGTGGAGCTGGGAAGCCCCGCGTTTGAGGCTGGGATTCAGCGCGGGGATATTATTCTTAAGGCCAACGACCGGCCCATCAACAAAGTCGCTGATCTGGAACCCTTCTTCAAAAACGGAAAAAAATCCGGTCAGTTGCGCTTAGAGATTCTCAGAAAGGGCAAGCCCACAACGGTCCTTTGGGATCTTCCCTCTTGAATTGAGCACTACCTATTCGGTTAACGCCTGCCGTTGCTGCCGAACAGCACGGCGCCCCACCTTTTGGCAGTTGCGTCCAGGACCTCTTTGCTCGATTCCGCCACTCTTGGGAACTCTTTCATCCATTCGAATGGCCGACAGGCGTCGATGATCGCTTTCGAATTGAAGCCTTTCTTGCTCGGATGAATGATGGGATCCAACGGGCCGCTCCAGCAGCGGCGGATGATCTCGATGTCTTGCTCGGGATCAGAGCGGCTCGCCATGGCCCAGATGACATCATCGGTATTGGTCGGATCGATATCGTCATCCACGGCGATGACGTAACGGCCAAGATACGCGCCGGCATGGCACTGGGAAGCGACCAGCGCGGCCTGGCGCGCATGGCCGGGGTAACGCTGCTTGATCGAAACAACCAAGACGAGACGGCTGCCGCCCGAAACCGTGAGCCACACACCTTTGACGTCGGGCACGCCGGCCTTCTCCATCTCGTCCCATACTAGAGCGGAACGGAGATAGGAGCGGTACCAACCTAGCTCCGCCGGCGGTCTGCCTGGAGGCGAGCCCAGCATGATCGGATTGTTGCGATGGTACAACCGCTTGATCTTAACGATGGG
>VBLN01000187.1 GCA_005878685.1 Deltaproteobacteria bacterium
CGATCACCGCTGTGGTTTTGCCCTCGCGCACGACCTGGGGTCTTTCCCGGATGTTTAGGGTTCCTTCCTTGACCCACGATAGATAGGGGCGAATGCGCGTGACTCCATGGCCCGGGTAGCCGCGAAGTTCTGCTTTGACCAGAAGCTTTGCGACGAGCCGCGAGTCGTCTTGCGGCATGCCGCCGCAGGAGAGAAGCCGTTCGCTAAAATTTAGCAGCTCGTCGGATTTAAATCGCGGCACGGAATTTCTTTCAGCCTTTGTGGACTGGAAAGAAGCGCTCCAGCCAGTCGGCGACGAGGCGCGTGACGCGCGGATTCTCCTGGTTAAACATGAAATGATCGACATCCGACAATAGGTACAATTCCGCCGGCTGTCTGGCGCGCCTGAACAGCTCGATGGATTCGTGCGTGGGCGTTACGGAGTCGTTTGCGCTGTGTAGCAGAAGCAAGGGTCGCGGTGAAATGTTTCCCACCGTGTCGTCGGCGCGAAAGTCGTACATGCTCTGAGCGGTCTCAGCGGGGAATTCCATAATCGAACCCGCGCTCATGTTCCTCCGCAACCGCTCGGGGATCGGCACGATGTCGAAGCGCGGCACCATCAGCGACCTGCCGGTGCGCGCGCGATGTTTCCGGCCTTCTTCCAGCATATTTGTGAAGCGGGCCCAGGCCTCGGGCGTCGGATGCTGGCCGCGAAACTTGCGCTCGCCGTCACCCCAGCCCCCGGACGAGATCACAGCGGCCACGCGGGTGTCGGCCCCGCCTGTGTATATCGCCACCGCGGCGCCGAAGCTGCTGCCCACTAAAGCGATACGTTGGGGATCAATGTCTGGACGGCTGGCCATGTAGGTCACCGCATTGGACGCGTCCTCGACCTGATCAAGGCAGATAATACGGCCATGCTCGCCTTTGCTCTCACCGCAGCCCCTAAAGTCGATGCGCATCGTGATGTAGCCCCACTGGGTCAATTGCTCGGCCATAACGATCTGGCCGTGGCCGCCTTTGTTGCCGCCGAAGCCGTGGAGCACCACGAACGCTGGCCTGCGCTCGCCTGGGCGGAGATTGTCCGGTGTATGCACTATTCCCGATAACTTGAGTCCATTTGATAGAAAAGTAACTTTCTCTTCCATGGCCCTTGGCTCCTTAACTCTTTTTTTCTTTCTGCGCCAGTTCGTTGCCCCAAGTCTCTTTCAGAAAACCGCTTCTCTCCAGTTGTTCGGCAAAACTGTTGTCGTAGATCTCCGCAGGTTTCTTTCTTATTTGCGTTCCTTCCTCACGCGCTACCTCCACAGCTTCTACCACAGCGTTGCCGGGCACGCTCATCCGACGGTTTATGAGCACCTTCGCGTAGGCGTTATACGCGGACTGCAGGATCTCCTGGTCGTCGAGGTTGAGGACCTTCGCCAACGCCGCTTTACCCTTTTCTGGATTCTTCTCGACAAAGTGGATAGCTTCGGCCAAGGCCGCCACGAATCTCTGGACTAAGCCCGGGCGTTCTTTCAGACTCTTGTAGTTGGTAAATACTGAACTGTAAACGGACGGCACATCCAGTTCGTTGAGGTTGTAGATTAGAGAGAAACCGTCTCTCTTTGCCCGAACATCCAGAGGAGGAGTGAGAAGCACGGCCTGGACGATACCGTATAGCATGGCATTATAGGGCTCCAGCTGGCCTGTGCCGCCGATGTGAAGCAGCTTGACTTCCTGCGTCGTCAGGTTGAATTTTTTCAGGACCATTTTTGCCAGTTGGTCGGTCAGCCCCCCGGGGCGGGAGACCGCTATGCTTTTACCCTTAAGGTCCACGGGCCTTTTAATCTCTTTGCGGCCTACGAGCACCCACGGGAGCCCGACCAGCGGTGAGCCCACGAGCTTGGCTTCAGCTCCTGCGGCGATCCGGGGAATCATAGGATCCGCCGAGCAATAGACAAACTGTATCTCGTCTGAAGCCAAGGCTGCTAAGCTCACGACTCCGCCGCGCAGCGTGACGTGCTCGACTCTGATGCCGTATTTAGCGAAGAGACCATTGGACAACGCGCTATAAAAGTGAATGAACCCGCCAGTAATGGCGCATGTGCCGGCGCGCACTGTCATCATTGGCTCGCCCGTCTTGACGAGGTAAGGGTTGGCCCTCGCGGTGGCGGCAAAAGTTGCGCCGTGCGCTGCAATGAAGAGCGCAACTGCCAAGCGGCTGCTTTTCTTCTTTGTGCGCGGGGGCGAAACCATCCTATCCCCATGGTCCCAAGAACGGTTCGCCCTGGTAAGTGTCTGACGCCGGCTCTAACGCCTCCGGCCAATTTTCGTAGTTCACCGTCCGCCGCAGTTCCTTCGGCCGGGGCTTCCCATCCCAGCCCACCTGCTCCATATAGTAATAGAGCATGAGACAGTGGCCGTCCGGGTCGAGCGCGAAGGCCGCGTAATCGACGCCGGGATAGAGCTCGGGCGGCACGTTGGCGAAGCGCACGCCGCGTTCGCGTAGGAACTTTACGGCGTCGCGTAGCTGCCGGTAGTTAGCGAGTTGAAGGCCGAAGGACATGCAGGTCGTGTGAGGACTGAGCCCAAGCTGATCGCGCAGTGCGATGGGGTAGAGCGCGAGGGCGTGGTGCTCCGTGTTGGCGCGCAGGAAGAGACAGCGATGACCGCGCCATAACACTTCTTCGGTCAGAATAAAGCCGAGCGTCTTGCGATAGAAACTTTCCGCTGTGTCGATATCGGCGACGAAAAGACTTACGGGTCCGATGCGCACGATCTTAAAAGGCCGGGGCAGCAAGATGCCGTCCACGTCATAGGTAGCGGGGAGCTGATCGACGTGCCGGTAGCCGGATAGGACGTCGACTCCTTTCTTGAGCGCCTGCTGGACCTCATCAAACTCTGACATCTGAGGGAGCGGTGGCGGCTCATCGAAGCCGCGATCATACATCGGCCTCGGTTTGCTGTGGCCGGTCCACCCGACTTGCTCGATGCCGTAGTAAAGCTCATTTTGGTGGCCGTCAGGATCGAAGAGGTAGGTGTGCCAATTCGAGCCGGGCATGTCGCGGCCCGACCGCTGAATCTTGACGTTTTTCTCTTGGAACCATTTGATTCCCTCACCGACATCCCGCAGACTCCCCACCTGCCACGTAATCTGATTGATCGTGACGCCGGGCTTGTCGCCTCTGCCAAGCGCGTCGCGCACACGCTTGTTAAAAAGGACCATGGCGTGGTGATCGGTGCCGTAGCGCGTGAAGTAGCCCCTGGGGTCTCCGAGACCCGCTAGCTGATCGGGGCTCTTAGCGCGGCGCGAATAGTCGATGACATCTGAAATCCGAAATCCTAAAAGCTCGCTGTAGAAGCGCACGCCCGCGTCCATATCGACCAGGTTAAAACCAAAGTGGCCGAGTCGGCGGATCTTAAAGGGTTGGTCGAGAAGAATTCCACCAACATTAAACTTCGTCTGTGCTGAGGTTGCCATGGTCACCTCTTAAAATGTTGAATTTTGAAGGATGAATTTTGAATTAAGAGATTGACGATCATGATTTTTCACCCGTTGTCTTTACTATTGATGTCAAGATTCGGATCAGCTCCTCTATCTGGGTTATTTCCGGGGATACATCGATATCAACGAGGTTAGACTTTTGGAGTAGCCGCAACCAATATTTTGTTTCCCGAGCTTCTTTTGAGGCGACAGACATCTTGGCAAGAAAATCTTTGCGGCTTTGACCAGCGTTGGCCTCTTCCACATTTGCGCCAATGCTAGTACCGCTTCGCAATAGTTGCCTGGAGAGCACGAATTCCCGCTTGCCCTGAAGCTTCTTATAGAGCCGAATAGTGGCCAGGGCAAAGTCAAAGCTTTTCTTCTGGACGATATTATCTCTCATCGGGTAATTCAAACTTCAAAACTCAAAATTCATAATTGGCGTCTTTTTGACTGTTCTATGGCTCGTAGATCGTTATGTCTACCGGTTTTCCTCTGACGGGGAGATCAGGACAGGCGCTTAGGGCGACGAGCAGATCCATCTCGGCTCTGAGGTCCACATAGCTGCCAGGCTTAGGTCTGATCGTTGTGTGATCCATGCGGCCGGTTGTGCCGTCGATCTTCATGTGTTGATTGAGGTTGAAAGGATTGGGTATATCCTCCGGCGCGATGCCGTAGGGCTGCAAGGCGCGCGAGAGATTTTCCCAACAGCCGTGATCCGGCACCTCTTCGTCTTTAAAATCCCTGTGGTAATAATCTTTCAACTTGCCCTCTTTCTTGGCGAGCTGAAAGCGGTAGCCGCTGCACATTCCTTTCTGAAGGTCGTGAGTCCCTTCTCGGTTGGTGTTCTCAGTGATCGTCATCATGTGTTGGTTGGCCCGCCCCATCAGCTTGTCTCCGGCGGTGACAAAAATTTTCATGTTATAGACCTTGGTCCGGGCCTGGTCGAATCGCTCTTTGAGATTTTGTCGCTTGAAGGCGACAAAGTCGACTGTGGTGGTCGCTATAATGCGAATGACCTGTCGCTCTTTTAGCTCTCCAGCCCACCCGGTATTATAAGGAACATGTATTTCTTTCAGCTTTTTCATCGCTTCGCTTCCTTCCTCTTGTTAGGGTTATGGAAATATCCGATTGATGAGGTAGAACTACCTCGAATTAGAGCGGATTGAAAGCTTTGCCACGATGTGACATTAATCGCCTCTAAGTCCGTCTTAAGGAGGTGTTTATGAACAGGTTATTTCGAACTCTCGCAGTTTGCACGCTGTTTCTCATGTTCGTAACCGGATGCAAAGCTCTAACGGGAGAGACCCTGGGGCAGAACATCGATGATACTAATATTACCGCGACTGTGAAGGCGAAGTTGACAGCCGATAANNNNTGGAATAGTCGACAGCGCCGCGCAGCGAGAGCGGGCAGAGCAGATAGCCTCCCAAGTGGGTGGCGTCAAGAGCGTGGTCAACAATCTGCAGGTGCAGAAAAAGTAGGCGGACCTGTTTAAAAGACCCGACCACATTCGAAACAAAATTCTGCTTCAAACTCCCAGAAGGAAGTGATCCTATGAAAACGACCCTTCGTCGAGTTGTAGCGGCTGCGTTTCTTTGGGCTGTCTTTCCTGCCCATGCGATGCAGAGAATCGCAGTGCTCCCGGCAGGATCTCCTGCCGAAGCGGTCAAGGATCTCAAGCAGGCATTTTCTGCTTTGCTTAAGGATTCGTCGTTTGTCGAAGAGTTTCAGAAGACGACCAAGACTTTTCCCCGCTATACGGTAGGACCGGAGGGAGAGAAGTTGGTCAAGAGGATCACGCAGGCTCCGCCCGAGGTAAAGAACATCGTCCGGACATATACCGAGAGCAAATAAAGATAGGAAAACCCGTGGGCCACAAGTGGTTGCCTTGGTATTTTTTGCTCGCGTCTTTTCTTGGCGCGTTTTTAGTCAACGCGCAGGAGCGCGTCACGTTTCTCTATCCGAGCGCCGCAGGAAGCTGGGCGATACCCATGATCGCCAAGGAGGCGGGCTATTTCGCGGATGAAGGGTTGGCGGTGGATCTGGTCAGGGTAGGTGGAAGCACAAGGATTGTGGCGGCGCTCATCGGTGGCAGCGGGCAATTGATTCACGCGGGGGAACCGGCCGTGGTCCCGGCCGTTCTTCAGGGCAGTGACGTGGTCTTAATCGCCGCGATCAGCACGGTTAACCGCCATCACCTCATAGCTCGCCCGGAGATCAAGGACGTTAAAGAGCTCAAGGGAAAGACCGTCGGGATCACCAGCTTTGGCTCCACGTCGGATTACATTCTTCGCACGATCCTGGAAAAGCACGGCCTCGATTCCAGTAAAGACGTCTCGATTGTTCAGACGGGCGGGCAGCCGGAAGGGCTTGCCGCCATGGCAGGGGGAAAAATCTATGCTCAGAGAATGTCGTTTCCGCTTCACCTCAAGGCGATTCAGTTGGGCATGAGAGAGTTGGTGGATTTGCCCACGGAAGAAAACACCGGCACCGTGATCACGACCCGGAGCTACCTCGCGCAGCGCCGCTCGACCGTAATCAAATTCATGCGGGCCTTTATCCGGGGAATGCACCGGTACAGGACGGATAAGGAGTTCGCGAAGAGAGTCATTGCCAAGTTTGCGCAGCTCAAGGACGAAGAGATCCTGGAAGCTACCTGGCGTGAATACGCTGGCGACCTCCAGAGGGTTCCCAGGCCCACCTTGAAGGGGATTCAGCAAGTGATCGACAGCGGCTTGGGGGGAAAGAAGTTCGACCTCAAAGCCGAGAGACTCGTGGATCTCTCGGTTGTGGATGAGCTTGAGCGCAACGGTTTCATTGATTCTGTGTACAGATAGCGCTACGGACGGAGATTTCTTTCGATATCTTGGAACACTGCTTTTGGATGTAACGCCATTGGGCGGATAAATTGAGAGCGAAAGGATTTCGATGGCATGAAGGCGGAGAGCGTTCCTGGTTATGACAGAGTAGATCGCAATGCCGAGCGCATGGATACCCCTTATGACAAGTGGGCTTCCTCTCAGGGGATAGAGGTCGTCAAAGGCTACTTCGTCGAGGATGTCTACAATATGCCGCTTAAGTGGTGGGAGCGGATGGGTGGACATGGTGTCTTTATCAATCTCGAGGGTACCGGTTACCTGGATGATGCCTATGTCTGCGCCATTCCTCCGGGCAAAAGTCTCAAGCCTCAGAGGCATCTCTACGATGAGCTTATTTATGTCCTAGAGGGTCGCGGTGCCACGACGGTGTGGCAAGCCGGGAACGGAGCCAAGCAGAGCTTTGAGTGGCAAAAGGGAAGTCTCTTCGCTATGCCGATCAACGCCTGGTACGAGCACTTCAACGGCCAAGGCGATCGAGAAGCCCGCCTTCTGGGCGTGACCAACGCCCCTCTGGTTTTCAACCTGTTTCATAATGAGGACTTTGTCATGAATAATCCCTATGTCTTTTCCGATCGGTTCCAAGGAGAAGATGGCTACTTTGGCGGACGAGGTAAACTTTACAATGATCGAGTCCTCGAGACGAACTTTGTCTCCGACGTCATCGGGATGGAACCGATCGCCTGGCACGAGAGGGGAAAGGGGAACAAAACGATCTTCTTTGAATTGGCGCAGAGCACGATGGGAGCGCACGTGTCGCAATTTCCGGTCGGCATTTATAAAAAAGCCCATCGCCACGGCCCGGGCGCGCATGTCTTTATCTTGTCAGGGCAGGGGTACTCGTTCATGTGGCCCGAGGGAAAAGAGAAGATGCGGATCAACTGGAAGCCAGGTTCGATTGTCGTTCCGCCAGAGGGTTGGTTTCATCAGCACTTCAACCCCGGCAACCAACCGGCACGCTATCTGGCCCTCAAGATGCTGAGCCGACGCTACAAACTGACCCCGGGAAAGATAAAGTCGGATGTGCCACTCAACCAAGGCGGCTGGCAGATCGAATATGGGGAGGAAGACTTCGAGATCCGGCGCGTCTT
>VBLN01000188.1:0-1867 GCA_005878685.1 Deltaproteobacteria bacterium
CGCGGGCTGACGTATGGAGCCGCCAGTGTCCGTGCCCAAAGCAGCGATGCATTGATCGGCAGCCACGGCTGCCGCGGAACCGCCTGACGAGCCGCCTGGCACTCGGTCCAAGTTCCAGGGATTTCGGGTTACGGCAAAGGCTGAGTTCTCAGTCGATGAACCCATGGCGAATTCATCCATATTGGTTTTTCCTACGGTGACCGCGCCGCTCTCTTTTAATTTTTTTACCGTGGTGGCGTCATACGGCGGGATAAAATTTCCGAGAATCTTAGAGGCGCAGGTTGTAAGAACTCCTTGAGTGAGGAAAATGTCCTTTAGAGCGATCGGCATTCCCAGGAGCGGCAGTGAGTTTTTTTCTGTCCTAAGTTGTTGATCCGCCCTCTTCGCCTCGCTCAATGCGGTTTCCGGGCAGAGGGTGATATAGGAGTGGATCTTGTCTTCGGTAGCGGCAACTCTGTCGAAGACCGCCCGCGTAAGCTCCTCAGCGGATACCTCCCTTTTTTTAAGTTTTGCACTCAGCTCGTGGAGGCTTAAGGAGTGGACGTTCATTCAATGATTTTGGGAACTTTGAGAAAGCTTTTTTCGAGTGCCGGCGCGTTGGATAGAAGCGACTCAGCAGAAGATGGCGCAGTCACTTTATCCTCGCGGAACGCGTTGACCATTTCTACCACATGGGTAAGCGGCTCCACTGTTGCGGTGTCGAGCTGGCCGAGCTTCTCCATATATTGAAGAATCTTGTCGAGTTGGTCGGTTAACGCCGCTTCTTCCTCTGATGAAAGTTCCAGTCGGGCAAGGGCGGCAACGCGTTTTACCTCGTCGCGAGTGATCTTCATAGAATTTTTGTAACACAATGCCATGAGCAGTTCAATTAAACATAATCGATAAAAATATTTGCAGTTGGCCTTCCTTTTGGGTTAAAAGTGACTGCGATGAAGCAAGATCCATTGGTGGCTTCGCTGGTCTCCTTTGCGCGCCTTTCATGCCTGGGCGTGGCTGTTCGTTCTCAGGAGTGGGTCGGTCTTCAGAGAGTGATCCGAGAGCCGGTCGCTGAGACTTGATTCCAGTGCAAAATCAGAAACAGATTCTAGGGAGAGAGGGAGAACTGATCGCGGAGCGATATCTTAAGAAGAAGGGCTACAGGCTTGTAGAGCGTAACTATCGCTGTTCGGTAGGGGAGCTGGATCTCATCGTTTTGGACCGGCAGGTCGTCGTCTTCGTGGAGGTGAAAGCCCGTATGGATGATCGGTTTGGCGGACCCCTGGAGTCGGTTCACAGGCACAAACAACAAAGGATGATCCGAGCCGCTCAGTTTTTTCTCAGCCAACAGCGGCTGCATCATCGCGAGGCCAGATTTGATGTGGTCGGGGTTTCATTTGTAGGTCGAGAGCTGGCGATAGAACATATTCAAAATGCCTTCGACTTTTTCTAAAGGACTCTTTCATGCTTGATGTCAAATTTCTCCGTGAGCAGTCCGAAGCCGTGAGGAAGCGGATCAGCACCAGGGGAGCAAAGATAGACTGGGAGCGGTTTGCCGCTCTGGATCAGGAGCGCCGCCAGGTTCTCACTAAATTAGAGCGACTAAAGGAAAAGAAAAATCAACTCTCTGGCGAGATCGGCAAGGCCAAGAAATTGGGCGGAGACGCCGCGCCTCTGATGAAAGAGGTGGAAGAACTTGCGGAGGCGATCCGAAAGGCAGAAGCACCCCTGGCAGAAATTGAGGCTCGGTTTGACGACTTTATGCTTCGGATCCCGAATCTACCCCATGAAAGCGTGCCGCTGGGAGCCGGGCCGCAAAACAATAAAGAAGTGAGGAAGTGGGGTGAAATTCCTCAATTTGATTTCAAGGCGAAGCCCCATTGGGAGATCG
>VBLN01000188.1:1926-11458 GCA_005878685.1 Deltaproteobacteria bacterium
GCTTGAGCGGGCAGTAATCAACTTTATGCTGGACCTGCAGACCAGTGAACGGGGCTATCAGGAGATGTTGCCGCCGTTTTTGGTCAATCGTGCCGCGATGACGGGCACAGGCCAGTTGCCCAAGTTTGAAGCGGATCTCTTTCGGACGGCGGAGCCTGACCTGTTTCTCATTCCGACGGCTGAAGTTCCGCTGACGAACATTCACCGCGAGGAAATGCTCAATAAGGATGATCTGCCCATTCACTATGTGGCCTATACTGCCTGCTTCCGCAAGGAGGCCGGATCGTACGGGCAGGATGTTCGTGGATTGATACGACAGCACCAATTCAATAAGGTCGAGCTGGTTAAATTGACTGAGCCTCAGTCGTCCTATGAGGAGTTAGAAAAGATGGTGCACGATGCCGAAGAGGTGCTAAGGCGATTGAAGCTTCCGTATCGGGTTATAGAGCTTTGCACCGGCGATTTAGGTTTTGCCTCGGCGAAGACTTATGACTTGGAAGTTTGGCTTCCAGGCCAGGGCGCCTACCGCGAGATCAGCTCCTGTTCGAACTGCGAAGACTTTCAGGCGCGCCGTGCGCAGATCCGCTATCGCCCGGATAAGAGGAGCAAGGCCCTCTTCGTTCACACGCTCAATGGCTCCGGCTTAGCGGTCGGGAGGACGGTCGTAGCGATTCTGGAAAACTATCAGCAGAAGGACGGAAGCGTAATCGTGCCTGAGGTGCTGCGTCCTTATATGGGCGGCTTGGAACGGATCGGGTAATAAAGGGAAAATAGCTGTCAACCGTCAGCACTCAGCTTGAATTCGGGAGAGGATTAAAGTTAGTTTATTAGCTGAAAGCTGTTAGCTGCATTCAAGGGAGGGGTGGCCGAGCGGTTTAAGGCACCGGTCTTGAAAACCGGCGTCCACTTTGTGGACCGCGAGTTCGAATCTCGCCCCCTCCGCCAGAATAGCAGTCAGGATTCAGCTATCAGCTCCGTGCGGGAGAGCAAACGCTGTTTGCTGACAGCTAACTTCGCTGCTGACATACGGAGAGATGGCCGAGTGGTCGAAGGCGCACGCCTGCTAAGCGTGTGTACCCCTTAAACGGGTACCGAGGGTTCGAATCCCTCTCTCTCCGCCAGTTTATCATGCGCCCGTAGCTCAATTGGACAGAGCATCAGACTACGGATCTGAGGGTTGGGGGTTCAAATCCCTCCGGGCGCGCCAGGATTTTCAGACACTTGCGCAGATGCCCTGGCAAAGCTGCTCATTCAGAAGGGGCTGAAGTTGATGGCGAAGCTCTCGGCGGAGAGGGCAAATTATCAAGCCTTGCTTCAGAAGAGCAGGAGTCAATAAAATGGCAGAGGAGAATCCGCCAAAGGATCGCGAAAAAGAAAATCAAGCGAATACGGAGAGTGAGCGCATAGGAGAGCAAATTGGTGCGCCGCTCCGACATATCTCCAGCAAGTTTACCTCCCTGATAGATGAGATAATAAATGAGATAAAGGCCGATAACGAGAAACATGAAAGAAGAAGTCGGAACGACTATCAACCAACACAGTTTTTCTGGCTTAGATTCAGTGCAATTGCTTCGGTCGTTCTGTCTTTTTGCAGCTTACTCTTGGCTGGCCTCACGTTCATTGTACTCAACAAAGCTCTTGGCGTTATGGATAAACAGCGAGAGACCGTTCAGAGACAGTTGGGGACAGTGGCTCGACAGTTGAAGGAAATGCAGAGTGCTGGAACGCAAACTGATAAAGTTATTAGAGCGGCCCAAGATAGTGCCGACGCTGCTGCGAAGTCTGCCGAAACTGCCGATAAGACTTTCAAATCTAGTGAAAGATCGTTCCGTATGACTATGCGCCCCTATATTACTGTAAAAAGTATTCAAATTAGAGATTTCACTCCAGGCAAAAGGTTTGCTGTTGAAACAACAATTGAGAATGCTGGTAAGACTCCAGCTTTGGATATGGTATTTACGTCCAAACTCGAAATCGGAGACAAAAATTTGAGCACAGATACTAACTATGATCTCTCGGGTGCTAGCAAGGGCACCCTCGGAGGAGGTAGAACTTCGAGTTCTACGCTGAGAGGCCCTTCCGAATTGCAACAAGAAATGTTTGACGCGGTCAATGAAGGACAACTGAAAATAATGGCTCAAGGAAAAGTCACATATAAAGACATCTTTACCCAAAAAAAGGCTGCTTTTGATCCCTATGAGACAACTTTTTGCTTCTATTACGACCACATCACAACGCAACAGATGGCGACTTGCCCCATAGGCAATTCCGTAAAATAGTCTGGAAGGAGGAAGGAACCGAGGAACTCTCTCCAATATAAGCGGAGTTCATCAAATTCGCTGCTCTAAAGGAAAAATTAAAGAGACATTAGGTGATGTAGTAGCAGTGTTGAGGCGCGAATTTGGTGAGGGCCGCTAACAATTCGTTGCGCCGGTTCATCCCATACTTCTTGCTACCATTTTACTATCAGAGTGAGCTAGAAGGGGTGAGGACTAGGAAGAAAGAGGAGCCTAGAAAAGGTTCAATTTTCTGGCTTCTCTTCGTTCCGGGTTCATGCGATTATGTGTCGTGGGCAACTACGGCTCTGACGGTTGGGGGTTCAAATCCCTCCAGACGCGCCAAAGGTTTGGAGGACAACGACCGGTTGGCAATAGATCTTTAGAGTGGACTTAAGAGAACAGACGGTTGATTCCTACGCTCTTACACATCCACCATCCCAGGCACAATACCGCTGTCGTCCCTGGCGAATAGGGCACAAGCGGAGGGATTGGACTCAAAAGCGGACCGATAAAGAATTTTAGACCGGCCTTTATAGGCTTCAAATTTTGTTTTCCGAGCATCCCTTTTAGATTATCCGACGGTGTGATCATTGTGAGTCTTGCTTTAGTTCGAAATCGTTGCTGATGCTAAGCAAGGGTCGAGCCAAGATCTGAAGCGGGCCGAGTCGTTACCGAATGGCCTTGTTATTGCAGAGAATTTTTCTGTTCTTTTGAGCCCAAAAGCGGATAGATTTGTGACAGAAACTGAGACATATCTGCAAAGATTGACAAAATCTGTCATTAATTGCTGTACTTCCGACATCCAAGAAGTTCCAGTTGGATGAGGCAATGGTTCTATAAGCAAGAAATTCGGCCTCAATCGAAATGGAAAAGCGGGCCATGCTCGTACAAAATTGTAACGTCGCGGCGGACGAATTTCTCATGAACATCGCCCTGGAAGAGGCAGCAAAAGCCGCCCTACTCAGGGACGTTCCTGTTGGGGCGGTCGTGGTGTACGACGGGGAGGTGATCGGTAGGGGACGAAATCAGCGCGAGGGGCTGCAGAGCCCTATTCTCTTCCCGGCTCAAGAGCTGGCGGCTCGAAGAATGCACTCTCTATGTGACCTTGGAGCCGTGCATCATGTGCGTCGGAGCGATTCTACAGGCTCGTATCGCGCGCCTGGTTTTTGGGTGTTTGGATCCGAAGGCAGGGGCGGTGAGGTCGCTCTACCGTCTTTGCGAGGATTCCCGTTTGAATCATCGATTGGACGTTAGCTATGGAATCTTAGAGAGCGCATGCGCAAGAGTCTTGGCGGAATTTTTTAGTTGCTTAAGGGAAAGGAAGCGTGCTGTGAAAAGAACGGAGAGGTGGCCGAGCCCGGTTGAAGGCGCTTGACTCGAAATCAAGTGTACCCTGACGGGTACCGGGGGTTCAAATCCCTCCCTCTCCGCCAGATTTTTACTCGATATGGAACCCGCATCAACATCTGTCTCTACGGCTAACCTGTCTGGGGATGCTTCTTCCCGTCCTGTGGAGGAAGATGGACAGCGGCTTATCTCTTTCTTTTCGAAGGGGAGACCGCCTCGCCTACTATTATCGCCGGATTGATTGCGGCGGCGCTTCTATCCAATGTCCTGCTGTCCCATGTCCCTCAGAGCATTCTGACGCGTCCATCTGCCGTCGCGCTGATTGTCTCCATCGATATAGTCTGGATAGCCTCCGGGCTGTGGATTAAGGGCAATTTCGGGAGTGATATTTTTTTCTTATATTTTTTCATCCTCTTTCTGGCAGCCATGGGACAAAACCTTATGCTGATCGTAGGCGCCGGGGTTCTGGTAGGGGTGATGGATCTTACTCTCCACGTAGCGCCGGGGCAAAGCCAGTCCATTTGGACCTCGCCCTCATTGATCCGCGTTCCATTCATTTTCACCGCAGCGCTCTTTTACGGGCATCTTACCGAGAAGTTGAGGAAGGAACAGCGGCACGCAGCTCTGGAAAAGGAGTTCGCAGAAAAGATGGCTCGTGTCGTGCACGTTCAAACCCAAGACCTTCGGACTCTGGCTGAAGATCTGCGCATGAATTACGAGCAAAGCAAGCAGCAGGCGATGGAGCTCGAGAAGGCCAATAAGGTCAAGGATGAATTTCTTGGGGTCATGTCGCACGAGCTGAGAACGCCTCTGAACATCATTTTGGGTTATACACGGGTCGTCACGGATAGGATGCTGGGGGAAATCAACCCGGAGCAGGAGAGGGCGTTGGGCAAGGTCAGAAACCAGTACATATTACAGGCCACGAAGATCGAGGCGGAAGGGGTCAAGGTAGAAAGCTATGCGGTGAACCTCGCCGCTTTCTTGGACGGGCTCAAGTCGGCTTACGAATTTCCACTTAATAAGGAGATTCAATTAGACTGGAACTATCCTGGCGATCTTCCAGCAGTCAGGACCGACGCCGAGAAGTTAAAACATATCTTGCAGAACCTGATAAACAACGCCATCAAATTTACGGAAAGAGGTCATATCACAGTGTCGGCCCGATACCTCTCCGATAGAAGGGCGGCCGAGTTTAGGGTGAGCGACAGCGGGATAGGGATTCCGAAAGAGCTGCTGCCCGTTATCTTTAAGAGGTTTCACCAAGCCGACAGCACGGAAACAAGGGACCATGGGGGTGTGGGGTTAGGGCTTTATATCGTCAAGAAATTCATCGATCTGCTTGGAGGAGAGGTCGGGGTGGAAAGCGAAGTAGGACAGGGTTCGACTTTTACAGTTACGGTCCCCTGCGAGCCGTCAACAGATTTCGATCCTACTGAAGAAGAGGCTGACTCCAATCCACAGCTTCAACCCTAAGGTTTTCTAGCTTGCTCTCTTTAATGCGATCCGTTAGCTGCTCAGCCTCGTGGATCAGCATGCCCACGCTTTGAGGCGCGCGCGTGCAGGTCACTGCACCGATGGAAAACGTCATGGGCCGTCCATACTTTTCCATTTGACGTTGAAGCTTCCTTTGGATATCTCCAAGAATCGCCTGCGCCATCTTCGTGTCTGTTTCTGGCAGGAGAAGCGCGAACTCGCTACCGCCGAGGCGCGCCACCAGATCCCCGGTAGGAGCATTCTTTTTGATAGTGTGGGCGATCGTGCAGACTGCTTGATCACCTGCGATCCGGCCGAATCGGTCATTGATCAGCTTCAGTCCGTCAGCGACCACATAGGCCAGAGTGAGCGGCTTCCCGTAACCGGAGGATCGTTTTAATTGGAAGGTGGCAAGCTCGTGGAACGACCGGCTATTGGGTAGTCCTGTCAGAAGGTCTTGCCTGGCCAGCTCCGATTCTCGATCGAGGTCACGCCTTAATTTAGCCAAGGTCAGGGCAACGATGATGAAAAAACCGAACCGGGCCACCGCATTCCAGTATAGCATCAAAGGATAAGAGTAGAGATGTCCAGATAGCGAGTCTGCGATCAGCCATACGGAGGCAGAGACCAGAGAGAAACACAGCCCGGCCCATTTGTTTACGAACCAGCTGACGAGGGCAATAGGGAGAAGGTAGAAGATGGTAAGGCTTACCTCATGTCCTGTTGCAGCGTCGGTCACGCCCAGGAGAACCACAAGAAAGAAACTCAGAGTCACAAGTACAAGCTTAGATGCGTTATCTAGGTTGTGAAAAAATCTCTGGATCATAACCCTCCCGTTCCGGGTTAAGATCGAGCGAGGTTATACGAAGATCAGCCTTGATGTCAACTATCTTGGGATTCACTATATTTCCTCCAATGCATTTCTGTGTTATCTTTTGACGCTGTCAAGTAGCTTTGTTTGGAGAGGTGACCGAGCGGTTGAAGGTGCACGACTGGAAATCGTGTGTACCCCTAAAAGGGTACCGGGGGTTCGAATCCCCCCCTCTCCGCCAGCTTTAACGATCCGCGACTTTGGCTTTCAGCAGTCAGCCTAAACTTTCCAGGCTCCGCCGGACGGAATCTGCCCTATCTCATTTTAATGGTTTTTTAATTCTCCGGGAGCGCCTTTTAATTTGGCGGTCTAGTCTCTGTCTGTTACGCTGAATCCGTACACAGACAGGGACGGACTTTGTTAGGCGCACGCTATTCTTTCTGACATCGCCCTGGTCTCGTCTTCGGAACCGCCAGAGAGACTTCTAGAGCCGTCCACGACCTATGATTTCTATTCAGCGGGTCATCCACCCAACTGATTTTTCGCCGGCCTCGAGACGAGCGCTGATATGGGCTGTCGGGCTTGCAAGGCAGAACCGGACTGAGTTGATGGTGGTGCATGTTGTACCTCCTCCCACGCCGATCTTCGAAGTGGAGTCCGTTGAGCGCCCGCAAGCGGAAGCTCAACTGTCGGCTGTGATGAGGAAAGTCCGCTGGGTTAAGGTCAAAACCAGGCGACTTTTACTGAAGGGGAGAACATCCGTCGCTAAGCACATCGTGGACTCTGCGGGGATTCTCCGAGCGGACCTAATTGTCATGGGAACGCACGGGAGAACCGGAATCTCCAGGTTATTCACGGGAAGCGTGGCTTCAAGAGTAATCGCTCACGCTCACTGTCCGGTACTGGTCGTTCGTGGCCGATCAGAAAGAGCAAGTTCTTCGCAACGGACTCGGTCCCGGCATGATGAGTGAGAAAGAGAGAGAGAGCTTATCCCTTAAGGAGATTTTGTTCGGCAAGCCCAAAGATCCTTTGGATCCAAGGGTCTTCCACCGGGTTTCGTTGGCCGCATTCCTCGCCTGGGTTGGTCTCGGATCCGACGGGATGAGTTCTTCCGCCTACGGACCGGAGGAGGCGTTCCGCGCGCTTGGCGATCAGCATTACCTCGCAGTCGCTTTGGTCCTCGCCACCAGTTTAACTATCTTTGTCATCGCCTACGCCTACTCGCGCATCATTAAGCACTTCCCCTTCGGCGGTGGCGGCTACATCGTGGCGACGAAGCTGCTCGGCTCCAGCTTTGGCCTCGTCTCCGGCTCCGCCCTGGTCGTCGACTACATCCTCACCATCTCGGTCTCGATCGCTGCCGCGGCCGACGCCATTTTCAGCTTCTTACCGCACGACTGGCATCTCTGGAAGCTGGTCGTCGAATCTGTTGTCATAGGTCTTTTCATGATGATGAACCTGCGCGGCGTAAAGGAATCGGTGGCGACCATAGCGCCGATCTTTCTCCTTTTCATCGCCACGCACGCCTTCGTCATCCTCGGCACCATTCTGCTGCAACTGCATGCGGTAACGGAAGTTGCGGAGGAAATGCGCGCCGGCTTCCAAAACGGTGTAGCCACCATCGGTTGGGCCGGCCTGGCGTCGCTTTTCGTATTTGCGTATACGCGGGGTGCCGGCACCTACACCGGCATCGAAGCAGTCTCGAATGGACTGCAGATCATGCGGGAGCCTACCGTGCAGACCGGCAAAAAAACGATGCTCTATATGGCGGCCTCGCTTGGCGTCACCGCTTGCGGCATTCTTCTCTGTTACCTTCTTATCCACGCCGTGCCTGTCGAGGGCAAGACATTGAATGCGGTCATGATTGAGACCTTCGCGGACGGCTTTACCTGGGCCGGGTTACCCGTCGGCCACTGGTTAACCATTGCGACCCTGGCTAGCGAGGCCGCGATTCTCCTCATCGCCGCGCAGACAGGCTTGATCGACGGCCCGCGTGTCATGGCGAACATGGCGGCGGACTCCTGGCTGCCGCACCGCTTCGCCCATCTCTCGGAGCGTCTCACGGTACAGAACGGCGTCATGCTGATCTCAGCCGCCGCAGGGCTGACGCTGCTCTACACGCGCGGGGAAACCACGACCCTCGTCCTGATGTACTCCATCAACGTTTTTCTCACCTTCTCGCTTTCGGAGTCAGGCATGGCGCGGTACTGGATCCGGAATCGACGGGAGTACCCGGACTGGTGGCGGCACATCATCATCCACATTACCGGGCTTATCCTCTGCCTTTCCATCCTGTCGGCGATGGTCGTCGAGAAGTTCACCGAGGGCGGCTGGGTCACAGTGGTCATTACAGCAGGCTTTATTGTTCTCTGTTACGCGGTCCGATCTCATTATGATCGGGTGCGCGGTGCGCTGAAAAAGCTGGACGACACCCTGATCAATATTCCTTTTCGGCCGGATCTGCGTCCAGTGCCGACTAAAAGACCAGATGCTCCTACCGCGGTCCTCATCGCAAGGGCCTTTGATGGCGTTGCGATTCACTCTCTCCTCAATATTCAGAGACTTTTCCCAAACGAATTTAAGAACGTGGTCTTTGTCTCGGTTGGAGTCATCGACTCGGGTCAATTCAACGGCGTCAGAGAGATCGAGAATCTACGCCGCTCCAAAGAGGAGGATCTTAAGAGCTTGGTCGAGTTCGCCAACTGTTTGGGTGGGTACGCGGAGTATCGCTACGCTCTTGGCGTGGATCTCCTCGAAGAATTAGAGAAGCTCTGCAAGGCGGTAGCACGCGATTTCCCGAGGGCGGTGTTCTTCGCCGGAAAGCTGGTTTTTCAACGGGAGACTTTTTTTAGTCGCCTCCTTCACAACCAGACGCCTTTTGCTTTGGAACGGAGGCTCTATCTCGATGGCGTAAACATGATGATTCTCCCAATCCGCGTTTTCTCCTTCCCAGGAAACCAGGACAGCCAAGTTTCGGCGGGAAGAATCACACGCACCAGCGATAGCGATCTTGAAAGAGGAGCCAGGATCAACGATGCTAGATAACGCGGGGCCAGATCCGGCTGGTTTGCTGGCGCAGCCGGCTAAGACGACCCGAAGGGGGTATCTCACCCAGAAATTTGCTAGGGTCATGATGGCTATGAATGAATTTGTCCTGGCGGGAATCCTCGCCGTGTTGGTTACGGCTGTGTCATTTCTCATCGAGCCGTTCGCTGGCTATTTGCCGATCGCGCTGCTCTATCTGCTTTTGGTTGTTGCTGCGGGTTTGAAATTAAGGCGCGGCCCTGTGCTCGCGCTGGCTGCGACGAGCGCCCTCCTCTGGAATTTCCTCTTCATTCCACCCCATTTCACCTTTTACATCGATAAGCTTGAAGATGCCATGATGTTTGCCATGTTCTTTGTCGTCGCCATGGCCATGGGGCACCTCACCAGCCGCCTGCGCCTAAGTGAAAAGGCGGAACGTCGTCGTGAACGCCGCACCGCCGCTCTGTATGAGTTGACGCATCAGGCCGCTTTCGCTACGGACCTGCACACGGGGCTACGGGCAGCCGTTAGTCTGATCGAATCGATCTCCGGCGCACAAGTAGCCCTCCTCCTTCGTCAGAAGGATCATACACTT
>VBLN01000189.1 GCA_005878685.1 Deltaproteobacteria bacterium
GAAATCTTATTCGAACTCATTCCGGCCATGCAAGTTCTCCCAATAAAAAATCTTGCATTTTTCACCAATTACCCTATAGTAGGTGTGGTTGAGGTATCCCTAGGGTCGAGGTTCCATCCCGTCGGAAGGCACCAAAATTCCATGTTGGTCAAGTGTCCCAGTTGTGACACCACCTATCGGGTTGGCGACAAGGTTATAACGATCCCCAACCCCACTTTTCGCTGCTCCCGCTGTAAGCATATATTCGTCCTGGGACTAAAGCCGGCACCCAGCCCGCGGCGCGAATCCATTCCCACGAGCCCACCCAGACAACAACGGGATGACAAGGAGGCTCGTGAGCTGAGTTTTTCCTTCTCGCTCCAGAGGAAACAAACAACAAAAGAGAGCAATAGAGAGGATTTCGAATTCGTCGAACCTAAAGAAGCTGCGGACATCGAAAACTCAGTTCACGACCAGTTGGAGTCAGCCCAATTGCAGCTCCAAGAACCTTCGTTCCTGGCCGACGATAATGTCGGCCTGCGTGAGCCCGAAGAGCGTCCATCATCGATGCACAAGAACGACGGCCTGTCTTTCGTTCTAGCCCCAGAGAGAGTAGACTGTTGGTCTACAGCATCAAACCACGCAGAAGAAAGGCCTTTGACGATTCTTGCGGAAAACCAATCCTTCCAGACAGAAGATTCTCCTAAAGACGCTGGCAAACTTGAGACAGATTTGCAGCTGCCGTCGCCTTCTTGGGAAAAAAGAGAAATGCCCATAAACACAAACTCCCGTCAAGAACAGCGCCTCTCGACCTTGCCTTACATGACGCTATTCTGCTGCCTGCTACTCTTTTATTCCGTTCTCACATTCGTCAACCAAGCCCATCCAAAGACGATGGAAGGTATCATCAAAGCCATTCCCCTGCTGGGCAGCGCCTTGCTCAAAAACAATCATCTACGCCGGGAGATCGACCTCCAATCGCTTCGTCCCAGTTTTCAGGCGATCCCTGGAAACCGTGAGGTTCTTGTAATATCCGGCTTGGCGCTCAATCACAACCCCATGAGCGTGCGTGGGATTCAGGTGGAAGGAAATATCTACAATGCAGAGGGAAAACAGATCGAACGCCAAGTCGCGTGGGTAGGCACTGCCATCTCTCCAAAGATCATCCGCGGCATGACATCTCAGGAAATATCCGACATCCAGAAGCTTCCGCCGCTGAAGAGATTTGAGATTGGTCCTGAAGAGACGACGAACTTTGCGATCGTCTTCTTTAAGCCGAGCGAGGAGATCAAATACTTTAGTTGTCGAGTCCTATCGGCAGACGAGGTCACCTAAGAAGACCCGGTCTTTTTGGCCTGCTCGTGTTTCTCCTTTGGGGTTACATCGATCTCATCAGGCTCGCTAACGGATTTCCGAAAGTTGCGGATCCCTTTGCCCAGGCCTTCGCCCAGGTCGGGAAGCTTGCGGCCAAAAAGGACAAGTACGATCACAAGGATAATCAGAAGTTCTCCGACACCTAGGCCAAACATAAATTTCTCAACAACAGATTCTAACCCATCCCCCTCCGCGATTGCAACCAGACGCTTGCCCGTCCGACCTGCCGTGCGCTAGAATAGATCTGTGTATTGGGCACGCGACTCTCTGATCCCGTTCTTTATTCTTTCCGTCGTCCTCCACCTCTCTTTCCTCCTGGTTTCCTGGTTCAAAGTCATCGATAAGGGAAGAAGCGCTGAGCCCGTTACAGTTTCACTTCTTCCTTTGACGGAAAAAAAGAACCCCCCCGCTACGAACAAACCCCCGAGAAAGCCCACTACCCGACCCTCGAGAGCGCCTGCCGTGTTGGCAAAAAGATCCAGTCGCGCTCTTGCGGAAAGGACAAAAGAGTCGCGCGGGCTACCAGAAAAAGAAAAAAAGGGAGAAGAGCCCGCAGAAGACAGGAACCGACTTCAAGAAAAGACCATCGTCCAGCGTCCCTTGCCTACCTTAAAAGAGCTCTTACCTCCTGTAGCTTCGTCTCCCTCAGAGGGCTCGGCCAGCAGCGAAGGTCCGATCAGGTTAGATACCCAGGAGCCAAAATATATCTCTTACTTTGACAGCATCAAGCGAGCGATTGAAATTGAGTGGCAATATCCGGAGCCGGCCCTGCGCCAGGGTCTGCAGGGAAAACTCATTTTGGAATTCACGGTTCTGGGAAACGGAACCTTGGAGCGAGCGCGCCTGATTCGTTCCTCTGGTTTTTCCGTGCTGGATGAAGAGGCGATCCGGGCAGTCCGAGCCGCCGCCCCGTTTCACCCGATCCCTCCTTGGATCGGAAAGGCTCGCCTCGATATTATCGCCAGCTTCGAATATCACGATAACCGCCTCAAATACGGCTTCGCGCCTTAGCTGCCAGCGGTCAGCTTTCGGTGCTCAGTCTTTCGCTGACGCTAATCGTTGAGCTCTGTCAGCTTTGATAATAGGTTCCCACCTGAGCACGGGTTTCCTTGCCGCCCGCGTTTCGTCGAGGCGTCCCACGGGCGTTGAGTAAGGAGCACCCTTCACCAATGTTGGATTTTCCTTGGCTTCCCGGGCAATAGAGATCATGGCCTCGACAAAGGCATCCAGGGTTTCACGATTCTCAGTCTCGGTGGGCTCGATCATGAGTGCTCCCGCAACGACCAAAGGGAAATAGATCGTGGGAGGATGAAAACCGTAGTCCAGCAGGCGCTTAGCGATATCCAATGTGGTGACCCCATATTTTTGCTGCAACCGATCCGTAAAGACACACTCGTGCATGCACGGTTCGGTGTAGGGGAGATGAAAAGTACCTTCGAGTTTCTTTCTTAGATAGTTAGCGTTCAGCAGGGCCATTCGGCTAGTCTCTTCGAGGCCGTCGGAACCTAAGGAAATAATATAGGTATAGGCCCGCGCCAAGATGCCGAAGTTGCCAAAGAACGAACGAACCCGACCCACAGAGTTGGGCAGATCTTCCTCCAGATCAAAATGACCGTCCTTCCTGACGATCCGGGGTATGGGCAGATAGTCCTGCAAAAACGCTTTGACCCCGACCGGCCCGGCACCGGGCCCTCCTCCGCCATGAGGCGTGGAGAAAGTTTTATGCAGATTGATGTGCAGCACGTCCACGCCCATATCTCCGGGTTTGGCGAGACCCATCAAGGCGTTGAGATTGGCGCCGTCGAGGTAAACCAACCCGCCCTTCTTGTGAACCACATCGGCGATCGCCTGAATATTCTTCTCAAAGAGCCCCAACGTATTCGGATTGGTGATCATCAGCGCCGCCACGTCCTCGCTCATCACTTCGTCCACCTTCGCTGCCTCTATGATTCCTCGCGAGTTAGAAGAAACCTGAATCACGCTGTAACCGCATAGAGTGGAACTTGCCGGGTTGGTACCATGCGCCGTGTCCGGCACGACGATCTTTCTGCGAGGATTCCCCTGTCTCTCAAGATAGGCGCGGATCACCATCAATCCTGTAAGTTCTCCCTGCGCTCCCGCCGCCGGCTGCAGCGTGATATGATCCATACCGCTGATTTCCGCCAACATCAGCTCTAGATGATGAAGCAGCTCGAGCGCCCCCTGAATCAACTCAGCAGGAGCCAGAGGGTGCAGCATGGAAAATCCTGGGAGCCGCGCTACGACCTCATTGATCTTAGGATTATATTTCATCGTACAGGAACCGAGCGGATAGAACTGACTTTCGATGGCGAAGTTCAAGTGCGAGAGCCGCGTAAAATGGCGCAGCACCTCCAGCTCCCCGAGTTCGGGGAAGCCAGGGATATCTTCGCGCAGAAGTACACCGGGAATCCGGTCCGTGATTCTCGTTTCCTCCTCCGGCCAGAAGAAACCGCTCCTTCCTGGTGAGCCGCTCTCAAAGATCAGCGGCGGTGCAGACCGCAAGCGATTAGTTCCCGGAGAATGTTCTGACAAGTTGTTCGATCTCCTCTTTTTGGTTCGTCTCAGTCACGTAGACAAGCAGGCTATCCTCAAGCTCGGAATACCAACGGACCAACGGAATGCCTGGGACGATCTTCTGAGCGGTGAAATGTGGGAGTCGCCGCTGCAATCCGTGCACGCTAAGAACAAACTCATTGAAAAAAGTACCGGAGAAGACGGAGACTAAACCCGCTTCACCTATCAGGCGAGCCCTAGTCTCGTGCGCCCGGATAGCGTTCACCTCCGCGAGACGGCGCATGCCGCTTTTTCCGAGCGTGGCCATGAACGCCGTTGCTGCGAGGGCACAGAGATTCTGGTTGGTGCAGATATTCGATGTGGCCTTCTCGCGCCGGATATGCTGCTCACGGGTGGAGAGAGTCAGAACAAATCCGCGGCGGCCTTCGCTGTCCACCGTCTCCCCCACCAACCTCCCGGGCATGCTGCGAACAAATTTCTTCCGCGCGGTGAAAAACCCAAAGCCCGGGCCGCCAAGATTCATGGGAATTCCCAAACTCTGCCCTTCACCGACAGCGATATCGGCGCCCCAGTCACCCGGCGGCTTCAACAGCGCAAGAGATAACGGCTCAGCGGTCACCGTAATAAGAAGTGTCCCCAACCGGACGCACGCCTCATGAATAGGAGCCAAATCCTCAACGACGCCGAAAAAATTCGGGTAACCTGCTACCACGCACGTGGCCTTTTCATCCATCGCTCGAACGAGGAACTCGACATCGGTGCCGCCGCTTGCCGTAAAAGGCACCTCCACCAGCTCGACATCTGACAAATTTTTGAGATACGTAGCAATGACCGAGCGATACTGAGGGTGGAGCGCGCGCGAGAGGAAGATCCGACGCCGGCCCTCCTGGATGCGCCGCGCCATCAGAACCGCCTCTGCCGCGGCCGACGCCCCATCATAGAGCCCAGCGTTAGCCACCTCCATGCCCGTAAGCTGGCACATGAGCGTCTGAAACTCATAAATGGCTTGAAGCGTTCCCTGACTGACCTCGGGTTGATAAGGAGTGTACGAGGTCGAGAACTCGGAGCGGGATATGATCGCATCGACAACGCTGGGAATAACGTGATGATAAAT
>VBLN01000190.1:0-5014 GCA_005878685.1 Deltaproteobacteria bacterium
GGCTGCCGGCGGGATCGTGGGTAGCGCTGTAGGCCATCCGGCTGCAGGCGCGCTGATAGGCGGCGGTCTTGGATTAGGTGCTGGTGCCCTGGTCGGGGACCAACTGCAAGGTCAGGAGCACGAGAACTACAGGCAGGATCAACAGATTCGCAGGAACCAAGCCGATATCGACCGTCAGCGGGATGAGCTTTACCGGCTAAGGCGCCAGAACGAATACTAGTCTCAAGCCTGTGCTGTCTCAGGTGAAGGAGGATTATAACCATGAAAGAGAAAGTTCTATGGGGATTCGGTGGAGCGGTTTTCATCTTGGTTCTTTCGCTCATCTTCGGTGGAATGTATACGATTACTGCACCTAACGGGCCGGTAGATGCGGCCTACAAGATGAACCGTTTCACTGGAAAGGTCTGGCTGATAAAGACTTACGACAAACAGGTGGGACAGATGCGCGTTCTTGCGGCGCGCCAGGCTGAGGTGGAGAAGACCAAGGAGTTGAACAGCGATGCGGATCTGCCCGCGGTTGCCATGCAACAAGAGCAGCCGGCCCCGGCGAGCAGAGGCCGACGAAGATAAAAAGCAGCGACCACTTGATAGTTGATCTACCCGTAGCCGCTGGATCATCAAAATTGGTGACCCAGCGGCTATTTTTTGTCCCGAAGCATAGGTGAGCTGACTCGAATGCGTCTGATTGACATAACCCGCCCTAATGAATAAGCTCCGTCGCGTTAAGACCTGCAAAAATTCCAAACGTGAGGAGGAAGAGAGATGCAAGTCATTGATGCCGACGGTCACATTGTAGAGAGAGAAAAGGATATCCGGGCTTATCTGCCGGAGCCTTATTGCAATCGGCGGGGCGCTCTTCTGCCGTCGGACGGTCTGGACACCAGCATGGGAGGCCGGCTTGGCGGGCTGGAGGATAGTGACATACCGAAACGCCTAAAGGATATGGATCAAGAGGGAATTGATGTTTCCGTGCTCTTTCCTACCGGCAGCTTCTCCTTGGTCAGTTTTATTGAGAGCGATTACGCTATTGCTTACGCGCGCGCCTATAACGATTTCATTTCCGATTTCTGTAAGCAGAACCCTCGACTCAAAGGGATCGCATTGATTCCTTTTCAGGAAGCGAAGAGCGCCATTGATGAGGTCAATCGGGCGATCACTAAGCTCGGACTGGTGGCCATCGCTGTGGCTTCGCAGGGAATGAAGGACCATTTGGGGTCGCAAAAGTTCTGGCCTCTCTACGAGGAGATCCAGCGTCTCAATGTCCCCTTTTGCGTCCATAATCGGCGCCAGGGGCCTGCCGGAGAAAGCCGCTTCGATAGCTTTCTTTACATGCATACCCTGGGTCGGCCCGTCGAGACATTTATCCAATTCGTAGGCCTGATCTATGGCGGCGTCGCCGAGAGATTTCCCAAGCTTCGAATCGGCTTCCTTGAATGCGGTGTCGGTTGGGTTCCTTACTGGATGGAGCGGATGGACGAAGAGTGGGAGAAGCGAGGAAAAATAGAAGCGCCCTTGTGCAAGAGAAAGCCCAGCGAGTATGTCATTCATAACAATTGGTTTTTTGCCACAGAGCCGGAAGAGGAGATGCTGCCCTACGTCATCGAGCGAATCGGCGAGGACAAAATCCTCTTCGCCTCTGACTATCCCCATTGGGATGGGATCTTTCCGCACGTGGTTTCCACCATTCGTGGGCGCAAGGATATCTCCGAGCGAGCCAAAGAAAAGATTCTGGGAGAGAACGCCCTGAGGTTTTACGGCTGGGGCCGGTAATGGAGAAAGTTAGAGTACTTTTTGTATTCCTCGTTGCTCTTGTTTTTCTCTCTGCAGCACCCTCCCGAGCGGCGGAACCGCTGCGCAAAATCCGCATGGCCTTTACCTCTCTATCCGGATCGATGGCTCCACCTTGGGTGGCCAGGGAGGCAGGGATCTTTAACAAACATGGGTTAGAGGTCGAAGTCATCGCCACGCCGAGCGGGGTGGAAGGGATGAACGCGCTGATCGCCGGCGAGGTTCAGTTTTTGCAAATCGCTGGTGGCACAACGGTGAGCGCCGCGCTGGGCGGGGCTGACGTGATGATCGTCGCCACGACCATCGGCACTTTCGTCCAAAACCTCGTGGCACGTCCGGAGATCGAGAAGGCTGAACAGCTTAAGGGAAAGGCGGTTGGAATCAGCCGCTTCGGCACGTCCATCGACACCGGTGCGCGGATTGCGCTGCGCCACTTCGGTCTGGCCCCGGAGAAAGATGTCGCGATCGTGCAAATCGGCAGCGTGGAATCGATCGTTGCCGCCATGCAGGGCAATCGCGTCCAGGCCGGCATTCTCTCTTATCCCTCCATCAGCCGGGCGAAAAAACTGGGCCACCATGTGTTGCTGGACATCTCGGCTCTCGGCATCCCTTATGCCTCCACGGGCATAACGACTCGGGGAAGGCTCATGCGGGAGGAGCCAGAGCTGGTGCGGCGATATCTGTCCGCTCAACTTGAAGCCATTGCGCGTATGAAAAGAGACAAGAATCTTGCCACGGCGGTCATGGGGAAATATTTGCGCACGAGCGATCCGGAACTGCTATCCGAGGCCTATGAGATCTATGTGCAGAAATATTTGCTCAAGGTGCCACTTCCGACTGTGGACGCGGTGAAGTCGGTGCTCGAGGAACTCGCCGGCAGGAACCCTAAAGCAAAAGAATTGGAGCCGAAGAGATTTTTTGACGACAGCTTCGTGCGGCAATTCGAGTCCAGCGGCTTTATTGAAAGCCTTTACCGATGAAGGCAAACGGGCTTACGGTATCCTCCACAGATAGATGGTGTGTGTGTGGTACCACCGGCCCTCGATCTTCTCCACCGTATGGGGCGTCCAGCCCTCTATAAGAAAATCATGCGAGACCACACGCGAGCCGGGTCTAAGCTGCCGCTCAAAAATAGGGCGCAACTTCGCATTGAAGTCAGGCAGCATGTAGAGCGTCACCACAGTTGCCGGCGAAACATCAACGGTGAGGGCGTCCTGATCGCGAAACTCCACTAAGTCACCTACTCCCTCGTCTCCGGCCTTGAGCCGAGAGCGCCGGACCAGATCAGGGTCGATTTCGATTCCCACGCCCCTGACGCCGTACTTCTTTGCCGCCCTGATAACGATTCTGCCGTCGCCGCTTCCGAGGTCGTAAACTACATCACCCTTTTTGACTTCGGCTAACTCCAGCATCCGGTCGATGACCTCCGGCGGAGTTGGAACAAAGGGAACTTCGCCGGCAGTCCAGACGGGCAAGCAGCCGACTAAGAGCAGCAGAGGTGAGATCAGACTGACAAATGGCCTGAGGGTTTTCATATTCCGCCAACCTCTTATAGGGCAGCGAGAACTTTCCCGTCAAACTCCTTTGGTAAGCCCTTGACAGAAGCGGGCCATCTGCCTATCTAGGTGACTGTTTCTTCGTGGCGCATCCACAAGAGAGGAGAATGCTATGGCGACCTGGGATGATATCCTGACGGAGCGGGATAAGGAGGTCTTTGCTAAGTCAGGTTACGGCAAGCGGGCCGGGTTTGGTCAGCGACCGGCGGTCTTGGTCATCGACATGAACTATAATTTTGTCGGTGACAAGCCCGAACCGATCCTTAAATCTATCGAGCGATTTCGCAATAGCTGCGGCGAAGAGGGATGGCACGGCGTTCACCACATCCGTGAACTTCTCGAGGCGGCGCGCAAGAAACATCTGCCGACTTTTTACACGACGGGCCATGAAGGGGGAAGCTCCGTAGCCTTCGGCCGCTGGCACGGGAAGAACCGCCGGGGCGCGGAAGATATGGGCGAGACGTGGGCTAAGGGAAATGAGATCGTAGCGGAGATCGCACCGCGAGACGGAGATGTGGTGATCCGAAAGCAGAAGCCAAGTGCCTTTTTCGGCACCCCGTTGATCGCCATGCTCAACGAAGTCCACGCCGATACCGTGCTGGTCACGGGCTGCACCACCAGCGGCTGCGTGCGCGCGAGCGCGATCGATGCTTTCTCTTATAATTTTCGCGTCTGCGTGATCGAGGAGTGTGTTTTTGACCGGGGCCAGGCCTCCCATAAGATCAACCTGTTCGATATGAATGCCAAGTACGCGGATGTCATCTTGCTAAACGAGGCCGTGGAATACATAAAGCGCCTTCCCGATACGCTCTATGCCCCGGCGCTTTAATAAGTTTTGAGTGATGAGTACTGA
This sequence comes from Deltaproteobacteria bacterium, assembly GCA_005878685.1. GTDB lineage: Bacteria > Desulfobacterota > Binatia > UBA9968 > UBA9968 > DP-36. The sequence goes on from VBLN01000190.1 coordinate 4,198, forward strand.
CTTTTGAGTTTAAGACTCGCAATTCAAACCTCAAAACTATAAACTCCATCCGTGATTAATCTCCATGCTGATGTGGTGGGCAGTCTCTTGAGGCCGCCGGAGCTGCTTCGGGCTCAAGAACAACTCGCCGCCGGTGCGATCGGCCACGCGCATTTCAAAGAGATCGAAGACCGAGCTGTGGATCAGGCCATCGCCCTGCAGGAGGAGGTCGGCCTCCAGGTCGTGACGGATGGCGAGATGCGCCGGCAGTCTTTCCAGAGCCAGATGACCGCGGCGGTAAGCGGCTTTGGAGAGTTCACGCTCGACGCCTTCCTCTGGGGCGATTGGTACGATGAAGGGGGAACTCATAGCAAACCACGGCCGGCGCGGTTGGGTGTGGTGAACAAACTCGAGCGCCGGCGTTACCTTTCGGCCGATGAATTTGTCTATCTGAAAGCCAAAACCAAACTCATACCTAAGATCACACTGCCGAGCCCTGGTCTTTGGGCTAACTTCTGGTCCGCCGAGCGCTCGAAGAACGCTTATCCGACGCTGGATAGCTTTCTCGCTGACATCGTTCAGATTCTACGCGACGAGGTCGAGGAACTGGTTCGGTTGGGCGCGGCATACATTCAGCTCGATGCGCCTCACTATGGTCTCCTACTCGATCCTAAAACGCGCCCCTTTTATGAAAATCAAGGCTGGAGTCTCGAGCAATGGCTTTCACTGGGAGCCGAATTGGATAATGCAGTGACGGAGGGTTATCCCGGAGCGACTTTCGGCCTCCATGTCTGACGCGGGAATCAGGGCGGCCGGTGGCTGTCCGAGGGAAGTTACG
>VBLN01000190.1:5026-8677 GCA_005878685.1 Deltaproteobacteria bacterium
TGTTCCGCAAGGTAAAAGCTCAGCGGCTCCTCCTGGAATACGACGATGCGCGCTCCGGCTCTTTTGCAGCGCTTGAAGATACGCCAGAGGATAAGTTTGTGGTCTTGGGATTAGTGACGACCAAGAGGGGACGCTTGGAGAATACAGAGGAGTTGACGCAGAGAATATTCACTGCTAGCCGCTACATCTCACGGGAGAGACTGGGAATAAGCCCGCAGTGCGGCTTTGCCTCCTCGATTATCGGTAATAACATCTCATTCGACGGCGAGCGCCTAAAATTGAAGCTTGTTGTGGAGGCCGCCCAGAGGATTTGGGGCTAGGTACAAGCTGGCAGGAAGGATGTCGACATGACAAAAAGGATCTTTTCATGGCTGGGAAGAGAGTTCGTCGAGCTTTCCTCTGAGGCCGGATCAGGCGCGACGGCGACGGAAGAGGCGCGGGAGATCTTTCGGCGCTTTGATGAAGAGCTGCGGGCCATCGGACTCTCCCTGGATCACACTGTGCGGACCCGGCTATGGGGAAGGGACCGGGGAAGCCGGGATCTGGCGAGCGCGGAAAGAGTCAGGATTTTGTCCGGCAAGGCGCGGTCGGTGAGCTCAAGCTACATCGCGCCGGTCCACTTCGACTCCGACGCGCGGGTGGCTCTGGACCTTCTTGCTATGAGACCCTCGCAGGCGGGCGCTGACAAGGTCCTCAGGGAATATGAGCCGCCTATTGTTCCGCTGCGCTACCTGATCTACGACTCCGTCGTCTTTCTCTCGGGAGTCACCGCTGTCCTTCCCACGCTGGAAGATCAGCTCGCTGACATTCTGCTGCGCATCTCATCTTCTCTCGCCGACGCCGGTACTTCCTGGAACCAAGTGGTCAGAGTTTCCTTTTATCTCCATCGGAGCCAAAAGCTCGAAACTCTCCGAGCGCTATTCCGAAAAGCCGTCGCGGTCCAGATTCCGCAGATGGAATATTCTTTCGTGGACGGCTATTCCGCCGCGGGAAAGCTGATCGAAATCGAGACAACGGCCGGGCGCTAAGTTACGGCACGCACGACCAGAGCCAGTCCGATCATAAACAGCATGACAAGCAGTGCCCGGTTGAAAGTCTGCTGGTTCACGCGGTCCTGGATCTTCAGTCCGATGTAAAAACCCAACAAGATGAATAGTGTCACCTCCAGTGAGAGAAGCAGCGTTGAGCCATTGAAGAGATTCCACGTCGAGACCGCAACCAGTTGGCTCACTTTGGTAATGATGAAGATGATCGAGATGGATTTGATAAAATCGGTCTTCTGTAGTTTAAGACTATACAGATAAACCGCCAGCGCCGGACCGGCAGCATTGGTCATCCCGTTCAAAAAGCCGCCGACCATCCCGACAGCGGGGGAAAGAACCCCTTCAGCACGGGGCGAAATCTCGAAATCAAAGCGGAGGAGAGTCCAAGCAACGAAGGCAAGCACCATAATGCCCAGCGAGAGATTGAGGATCCAAAGGGGAAGCGTAGCGAGAACTTTAGTCCCTAAGAAGACGCCGATAATGGTCAACAGCAGCAGCCAGGCAAACCGCCGGAACACTCCAGCGGGGAAGCTCCCGCGAAAGACTTGGGTGATGTCCATGACGATGTTGGGAATAATTAAAATAGTGATGGCGGTACGGATATCCAGCAAGAGCGCCACCATGGGAGTTGCGATTAGCGGGAATCCCATTCCGGTCGTCCCTTTGACGAAGGCGGCCAGCAGGAGCGCTGCGGCGACGAGAATCGTTGTGTGATCGTAGGGCACTACTGGAAATTTCTTGAATGGTAGAGCAACTTCTGCCGCCCGAGGTTTTCTGAAGGGTAGCTAGCTAATGGGCCCAGGAAACATGGGCTAATTTGCGCAGCAAGGCGGCCAGCTCCTTTTGTTGCGTCTTGCTCAAAGGTGAGAAAAACTGCGAGATGCACTTTTCAAACAGGGGGATGGTGCTTTTATAGAGTTTGGCGCCTCTTTCTGTTAATTTAACGCGGACGACTCGGCGGTCATCAGAGTCTCTTTCGCGCGCGACCAGGCCTTTTTCTTCCAATCGATCTACGATGCCGGTCAGGTTACTCACGGTGACCATCATCTTCTCTCCGATCTCCCCAAAAGGGAGTCCACCGGCGTAGCCGAGTGTTGCCAAAACGTAGAACTGAGGTGAAGTGAGTCCTAGCTCTTCCAAACTGTCCTGGAGTTTTTTGTTGGAAACGAGGTTGACGCGGAGAAAGCGAATCCACAAGCTGGTGCTGTAGCGCGTGAAGAAGGGTCGTTTGCCTGGCGACACGGGCAAAAGTTTAGACTCAAGGGTGATAAAAAGCAACCTACAATGATCTATTCCGAGTCGAGCCTGATGTTCGTACTGGCTGATTGGATGCCCTGGGCCGGATAAAGAGGCTAGGAAATCCGTAACGTCAAATCGGAGGCCATCTATGAGACTTCACATTCTCGGTTGCGGCGATGCCTTCGGCAGCGGGGGGAGGAACAACAGCGGTTACTTGGTGGAGGCCGGAGATCGGCTCTTTCTCTTGGACTGCGGACCTACGACTCTACTGGCGATGAAGCGCGCGGGTTTCGATCCGAAGCGGCTGGATGCCATTTTCTTAAGCCACCTCCATGGCGACCATTACGGCGGCGTCCCCTTTTTCTTGTTAGAGTACCTCTATGAAAATCCGCGCGCCACGCCGCTCCATGTAGCGGGGCCCTCGGGAACCGAAGAGCGAGTGAAGAGCCTTTGCCAGTTTATGTTTAGCGATGGCTTGGAAGCGAAGGACCTTCCGCCTACCGTCTTTCATCTGCTGCAGCCGGAGCGTCAAGAGACGATCGAGGGAATTCAGCTCTTTCCTTTTCGCGTTCCCCATCAAGTTCGTGACACCTCTTTGGGCTTTAAAGTCAGCTATGAGGGAAAGCGGATCCTTTACTCAGGAGATTCCGCTTGGACCGATCTTTTTGTCACGCACGCTCAAGGAGTCGATCTCTTTATCTGTGAGTGCTGCTTCTACGATTTGGAGTCTCCCAATCATATGAACTACAAAAGGCTTCAGGAGAACCTCTCGCGCCTCAGGTGCAAGAGTCTGATTCTGACGCACATGGGTGCGGAGATGCTGTCTCGTGGCAAGGAATTACAGGTGAAGCTGGCCGAGGACGGGATGGTGATTGAAGTCTAGGATTGGGATTCCGCAGCGTGGACAAAGCTGGAAGAGGTCAAGTCGGTTTTTCTGCCGATTCGCTTTCAGGAGAGGCCGGCAGGATAATGGCCCTGTAGCCACTCTTTTTCTCGATCTCGCGAGCAGCTTCTTGAGCGCCGGTCAGCTGGGGGTAAGGGCCTACCCGGACTCGGTAGGTGATCTCACCGTTATTGAGCGAAGCCTTTTCCAGGAAGGCCTGATAGCCTCCTTCTGCGATCGACTTCTGCAGCAGTTCGGCCCGCTCTCGCTCTCGAAAAGAGGCTATTTGCAGAACGAATCCGTTGGGAGATTGGATTCGGCTCTGCTCTTGCGGGGAAAGAAGGGCAGGGGTCGACTTCGATGAGCGGGCTGGGACTTTTCCATTTAAAAACGCGGGTGCGATAGGTGAAGCGACCTTTAAAGTTTCGTAGTTGTCCAGCCCGTACTCCAAGAGCCTCCTCACGTCTCCCCATAGGTCGCGCGAGC
>VBLN01000191.1 GCA_005878685.1 Deltaproteobacteria bacterium
TCGCGAGGTGATCGATCGCGCGAAACAATTCATCGCCTCACATCCGATGAAGGAAGCAGAATTCAAGTTGGCGAGCGGCCATGCCGGCGTCTTGGCCGCGGCCAACGAGGTCATTTCCCGCTCGGACAAGCTCACTCTCGGACTCATGCTCCTGGCTCAGCTCATCTTCTGTGCCCTGGGGTTCGGCTCCCTTGTCGCAGCGCTGCTCTTCGTTGGCGTAGTCTTGCTTTCTAATACCTTCGGCATGGCTCTCATGGCCTATTGGGATGTCGGTCTAAACATCAACACACTACCGGTGATTAGTCTCGGAATCGGGTTCGGGGAAGACTACGGCATCTATATCGTCTCGCGTATCATCGAGGAGTATGTTCGTCAGGGCCGTCGCGATCTGCACCTAGCGGTCATCGAAGGGATGGCAACCGCAGGCAAGGCGGTTCTCTATACAGCCTTTTTGATCTCGGCGGGGATCGCCTTTTGGTCCTTTTCACCGCTCAAGTTTCAAGCCGAGATGGGCTCTCAACTGTTCATCATCTTGACCATGAACATGCTCGGCGGGCTCTTACTTCTGCCCGCCATCATCGTCCTCATGTGTCCCCGATTCGTTTTGCAGGACAGGAGATAGAAATGAAATTTCGTGTCGCAACCCGTTGCTCTAAGCTTCTCTGTTTGGGTCTGTGGGGTTACTTGATCCTTTGCCTCGGGTTTACCAGGACTGCCGTCTCCTCAGCCGCAGAGAGGGTCCGGCTTGCGGTCCCAACGGTAGCGGTCATGTATGCGCCTATCTACCTCGGAATCCATCAAGGAATCTTTGCTGCGGAGGGTATGGAGCTGGAAATCTCTTCGATGCGGACGGACCTTGCCATCGCCGCCCTCGGAACGGGAGATCTCGACTATATCGCCCACGGCGGGGCAGCGCTACGGGCTGCTGCCCAGGGCTTTCCCTTAAAGTTGGTATTTGCTCTGGACCACAAAGCGCCCTTTTGGTTGGTTGCCCGGCCAGAGATCGAGAATCTCAACATGCTCAGAGGAAAGAAAATCGGCATTAGCTTTCCGGGAGACACTCCGCAACTCGTCTTAAAACGGTTTCTCCGTCGGAAGGGAATCGACCCCGACCGGGAAGTTTCCTACGTTGCCGGGCAATTCTCACCTACCGCGCTACAGAGCCTCCTTGGCGGGGCCTTGGACGGTGCCGTCCTCGCACCTCCCTTTAATGTGCTCGCTGAAGAGAAGGGGCTCCGCGTTCTAAGCTTTCTCGGCGAGGCGGTCCCGGATGCCACGACGTCCAACGGGATCGTGACCAGCGATCGGAAGATCAAATCTCAACCCGATCAGGTAAGGCGCATGGTGCGCGCCAACCTGACGGCGCTGCTTGCCTTTCGCCAGAAAAAGGGGGCTGCCGTGGATCTCCTTGTTTCTCAATTCAACATCTCCAAGAAAACCGCCGAGAAAGTGTACGCGCATGCCCTGGAGATCCTTACCCCGGACGGCGAACTCAGCCATGAAAAGCTGCGCAACATCCTCGATATGATGCAGGAAACCGGCAAGAAAGATCTGTTAGCGTTCCAGCCAGAGGCGCTGCTGGACTTCTCCTTCCTCAGGGAAGCCCGCAAGGAATTGGGCCAATCCGGAGAGGGAAAAAATCGGTAACCGCTCCCGGCAACGACAAAGTTCCTCGTCATTTTCCTATGTCACCTGGATCGAGAAAAGGACCGGCGGAAGCCCCGGCTGTCTGAACGAGCAGCCCATGAAAAACCTCATCAGCCTGGCGACGCCTGCTGCCCTCATGATGATTAAATGCATATCTCCGTTCGTCGTATAATTCCTGATGACCCTTTTCAAACTACCTGTATAGACCTCCACGGTTATCTCCACCCCCATGCTACGAAAAGCGTCGCGAGCAGCCAAAATCCCGTGTTCGGCCGATCCCTTTTGCTCCTTGATTTTTTTCCCTGCTAAAGTTGGCGATTCCATCGTGATCCAGTGATCACGCAAATAGGCCCACAACTCCACCCCATAAGGAACAAGAAAGACCACCCTCATCCCAGGCTTGGCAATCTCCTCCAGGTAAGGGATGATCTCCTCGATTCGGTCATGCCTCGTTAGCGGAACCACAATTTGTTTTGCCACCATCTTTCTTCCTTTCTTCCTGGCGCTAGCTACCCGCAATCGATGTGCCAACGACGCATGACTGATCTCTGCTGAAAGTAAGATACGGAACTAGCAGGAGAATTCTTCGCAGGTCAATCGGATCTGCAACGAGAGGAATGGGGCAGAGCGTATCCTCGAAGATACGGACACGTGTAAAAAATGATTCAGTCGACTCGGCGCTGGGCTGGCGAACGTTGGTGGCATTGCCTCAGGCGGCATTCGGTTTCGGTCAATACATCGGCTCCTAAGTTCCTTGATCCGGCCGGAGGAGAAGCACGGGCGGAAGAGTAGACTGCCTGAAGAAGCCGAAGAGAGCCATCGTCTCGCATAACGACTTTATGATGCGAAGGCCACTTCGGGCCCGCATCATGATCAAATAGACATCTCCGGTCGCCGTATAATCCTCAATCACCCTCCGTAAACTACGCGTATAAACATCCACGGCTAACTCCACTCCCGGGTTCTGCAAGATCTGACGTGCGAGTGAAATCTTCTGTTCGGCCAATTCCCTTTGCACCTCCCAGGAATATTGATCCATGATTTTTCCGCCTGATAAGACCGCTTCTCTGACAGACTCCGTCGCCACCCAGTGATCGCGCAAATAGACCCATAACTTCACTGGATAGGGGATGAGGAAAACCACCCTCATCCCTTCGCGGACTATCTGTTTAAGATAAGGAATGATCTCTTCCATTCGCTCGCCCCTTTTCATCGGAACCAAAATCTGGTTTGGCATGGTCTTATCCTCCCATCTCTTCCGGGTGATATTAAACAAGATTGCCTGGATGGACTAACACCATAGGAGAGGGAATGGGCCGTTTGAATAGTCCGAGAAGAGAGAGCGTCTCCTGCAGGAACCCCATATTGTGCAGGATACCTCGCGCCCGCGTCAAAATAAATTTGACGTCTCCTTTACGCATGTATCGCTCCACCACCTTTTTCAAACGACCCGTATAAACATCCGCGACCATTTCGACACCCTTCTTCCGCAGAGCCTCTTGGGCGAGAAAAACCTTGTGCTGGCTTAATCGTGCTTGCTCATCTTCAACGGAATCTCTCTCTATCTTTCTCTGTACGGATGAGGGCTCCTCGAAAAACTCCCCGCTCAGCCACCAATCTTGACCCACCTTAAAATCACCGGTCACTGAATGATGAATAAGGTAAACCACTCTCGTTCCCGGTTGGGCAATCCGCTCAATATATGGAATGATCTGTTCAAGCCGATCATCATCCTTTAGAGCAACCAATATTTGTCCTCCCATGATCGTCCTCCTTCGTTCTGCACTTGATGATGTGATTCCGCAAGCTAGGTGCCAATTTGACAAGATCGGCGGCAGCCCGGGTAACATGCTGAACTCGAAGGAGAATTTTTGGTAGATGAGTTTGTTCAGAGCGGCATGCAGGGCAGCCGAACGTATCCTTTAGGATACGGCTGCGTACACGAAATTATTCAGCTGGACCATCGGCTTAGATTTTGGATCTGGGATTTCGGATTCAGGATGTCAGATTCGCGATCCCAGTTTTTCGCGCACGAGGGATTTTTTCAATCGAAAACCTTCGGCCGCGGAAAAGTCGGCAATCTAAAAGGCTTTAGTCGATTTGAAGCACTTTGATGAGTCTCGATAGATAGGTTCTCTGAAGACCGAGGATCTTTGCTGCGGCCGCTCGGTTTCCTTGGGTCTGAGCCAAAGTCTTTAGGATCATCTCCCGCCGATAGTCATCGATGGCCTCATGGTATGAGAGACCATCTCGAAGGGAAGCCGATGTTGCAGAAACAATATTCCTGGGTAAATCGTGGAGAGACAACTGAGGCCCCTGGCCTAAAACGACGGCCCGCTCGATCACGTTGGCCAGCTCGCGGACATTCCCCGGCCAATCATAGGCTACAAGCTTTTCTACAGCTTCCTTAGTCATCTCGGTAAAGTTTTTCTTTGCTTCCTTTGAAAACCTTTGCATGAAACAGCTGGCCAGAGGGGGAAGGTCTTCCTTCCTTTCTCTCAAAGGTGGAAGGACAAGAGGGATAACATTGAGGCGGTGGTAAAGATCTTCGCGAAAACGGCCCTCCTTGACTGCGCCTTCCAAATCGCGATTTGTGGCGGCAATAATCCTTACGTCCACGCGGATAAGCTTGGTTCCTCCCAAACGCTCAAATTCCCGCTCCTGGAGAAACCTGAGGAGCTTGGTTTGGACCTCCGGGGAAATATCTCCAATCTCGTCAAGGAAAACTGTCCCACCATGCGCCAATTCTAACTTGCCCCTCTTTAGCTCATGCGCCCCAGTAAATGATCCCTTTTCGTGCCCGAATAATTCGCTCTCTAAAAGCTCCCGGGACAGGCCCACACAGTTGATGACAACAAATGGCTTATCTCTCCTCTCACTCCAATTATGGATGGCACGGGCGAAGAGCTCTTTGCCGGTTCCGCTTTCACCCAGGAGTAGAACCGTGGATTTGGTGCTTGCGGCCTTCTTTGCCACATCCATCGCCTCATTCATCTTTACGCTCTTGCCCACGACCAAGCGATAGCGCTCGTCTAGCTCGTGTGAAAGTATCTCCACCTCTCTTTGAAGCCTTTCGCGCTCCAATGCGTTCCGGACGACGAGACAAATATGATCGAGCTCAAAGGGCTTGGTGATAAAGTCATAAGCCCCCTCCTTCATGGCCTGAACTGCTCGGTCAACGCTACCGTAGGCCGTAATCATCACCACCGGGAGGTCCATTCTTCGCTTCCGAATCTCTTTTAAGACGTCCAATCCGCTGATATCGGGCATCTCGATGTCTAGCAGCACCATCTGGGGAGCCTGTTGATCCAGAAGTTCGAGGCCTTCTTTGCCGGTTGATGCGAGCAGCACGAAATATCCCAGAGAGGATGGTTTCAGCAAACTGCTCCATGGCATACGGCTAATACCGTCTTACAGATCTTCTCAGATTCCGGCGCCGAACAGGTGTCGATCCTTGAGTCATCTATCCGTCTAGCTGACCCGTAATTCGGCCTCGTTCTGTGCGGGCAGATTAAAATAGAATGTGCTCCCCTTGCCTATCTCGCTTTTGATCCCAATCCTTCCTCCGTGCATCTCCACCAGCTTCTTCGAAATGGCTAAACCAAGACCGGTACCCTTTGTCTTTCCCTTGCCTGGCTGCGTGATTTGATAGAACTCGTCGAAGATCTTATTTCTCTCTTCCGGAGGAATACCCGGGCCGGTGTCCAGAACCGATATCTCGATCCCCTCTGCACCGTCTCTGTCTACTGTTACGGTTACCTTGCCCTGCGGTAGTGTGAACTTGACCGCGTTATCGATGAGATTGATAAGCACCTGAGTGATCTTATCTCGATCTGCCCAAGCGGTTATATCATAGTCCGGAGAGGCAACCTCCAAGTTGATCTTTTTTTCCTCGGCCACCGGCCTGAGACTCTCCAAAACCTCCTTGACAAGCGGCACGAGAGGCACATGGGATGGTCTGAAATCGATCCTTCGCGCTTCGATCCTTGAGAGGTCCAATAGGTCTTTGATGAGCCGTGCCAGACGATCCGTGTTTGACTTGATGCGGCTGAGGTAACGGGTCTGTCTTTCGCTTAGCTGTCCTACGGCGCCTCGGAGCATGATGTCCACGGAGCCCTTGATTCCCGTGAGTGGTGTTCTGAGCTCGTGTGAGACGTTCGAGACAAAATCGGACTTCATTTTATCTAGCTCTTTAAGCCGTTCGTTGGCGCCCTCGAGCTGGTATCTCTTCTCTTCGATATCGCGGAAGAGCCTCGCGTTTTGAATCGCCAACACCGATTGTGCAGCGAAGGTCTGGAGGAGATCGACAATCTCCCTTGGAAACTGTCCGGGCATTTTGCGTCCCACAACCAACGCACCGACAACTGTTCCTTCCCGCATGAGGGGCAATGCCAGAACGGCCCTCACCCCCATGCGGTGGACAATGTCGCGAAGAGGATAACTGGGATCCTCCAAAACATCCGCCACCTGGGCGGGCTCACGCCTCGCTATGGCCCTACCCAATACGGTCTCTCCGAGAGGGACTCGGACCTCCTCGATCGCCTGAACCAGTTCATCGCTCACCCCGTAGGTTGACTGGAGCAGATATTCCTGGCTCTGCTCGTCAAACTCGCAGATCGCTCCCGTATCCGTACCGCTGAGCCTAACAGCATGGGAGACAATAGTCGTGAGTACGGTCTGGAGGTCTAGTGTGGAGCTGACCGCCTGGCTAACTTCTCCCAAGGCTTTCAATTCTTCCACGGATTGAGCAAGATCACTGGTCCGAGCTTGCAGCTCCTGGAACAAATGGACGTTCTCAATCGCGATGACGGCTTGGTTGGCGAAGGTTGACAGCAGGTTGATCTCCTGTTCGGTAAATGGCCGGACCTCTCGACGATGTGCGGTGATGGCACCGATAAGCTCGTTCTCCTTAAGCATCGGCACCGCCAAGGCGCTCCGAAAAAGCTCACGGCGGTAAATCTCGGGCAGTGAAAATCTGGGATCGCTCAGAATATCGGCCGAGTGGACGGGCCGTCGTTCCATTCCCATGAGCCGGAGAGGAGTTTCTGGACCCGGACGAATGGCGGCGGTCTGGAGATAGGCCAGGAGTTCGGATGAGCCAGTCGACGTAACGGTCGCGAGATGGAACGCCTGTCCGTCAAAAGTGTGCACCGCCCCGTCATGCGCCTGACAGAGGCGAAGGGCAGTCTTAAGGATGGTATCCAGCACAGCTGTGAGGTCGGTAGGCGAGCTGGCCATCACCTGGAGCACCTCGCCCATGGCTGTCTGTTGCTCTAAAGTCTCTCTGAGCTCATGAGTCCTCTCTTCCACCTTTTGCTCCAAGCCCGTGTAGGCCTCCCGAAGAGCGACCGTCATCTTGTTGAATTCCTCGGCGAGAATCTCAATCTCGTCCCCGGTCTTAATCGCGAGACGAAAGTTTAGGTCACCGCTGCCGATATGTTCCACGCCCTGGCGGAGCATCCGGAGTGGAATAACCACGCGGCGCCCCACAAAGATGCTGGCCATAAGAGCTATGCCGAATCCAATCAAAAGCAGGCTGGAAGTACGAAACAGGGAGGCGTAGACCGGCTCGTACGCCTCCTCGAGCGGCCGTTCGACAATCACCGCCCAGTCCAGACTCGGAAGGAAGGCATAAGAGCTCAATACCTTGTCGCCGTCCAGGTCCCGGGTCACCAGCGTTTTTGGCTTCGGTACAACGGGAGTGGGTTGGAAAGCCGCCTTGAATTGAGGGAGTTGCGCTCCGCTGCGTCGTTGTAAGACAAGGCTGATATCCGGGTGAGCAATGATATCACCGGAGCGAGTGACAACATAGGCGTAGCCGGCCTTTCCCACTATGATATCGCGGACGACGTCCCAAATGTATCTAAGGTTCACCTCGGCCTGAAGCACACCCATAAAGT
>VBLN01000192.1:0-5006 GCA_005878685.1 Deltaproteobacteria bacterium
ATCACGGCGTGCGGATTACCGATGGAGCGATCGTTGCCGCAGCCACTCTCTCCCATCGCTACATCAGCGATCGATTCTTGCCGGACAAGGCGATCGATCTCATCGACGAAGCCGCCTCCCATCTCAGAATCGAGATCGATAGCATGCCGACGGAGATCGACGAGGTGGAGCGAAAAATTCTCCAACTGGAGATCGAACGGCAGGCGCTAAAACGGGAGAGCGACAAGGCTTCTAGAGAACGACTGGGCCGGCTTGAGCGGGAAATCCAGGGCCTACGGGAAATCTCCGACGGACTCAAGGGCCACTGGAAAAATGAGAAAGAGTCTATACAGCGCATCCGTTCTCTCAAGGAAAAAATCGAAGCCACTAAGGTCGAGGAACAGCAAGCGCAGCGTCAGGGAAACTTAAACCGTGCCGCGGAGTTGCGTTACGGAGTCCTAACCCAACTCAACAAAGAGCTAGAAGCCGAGAACCAGAAACTCATGGCGCTGCAGAAAGACAGAAAGATGCTGAAGGAAGAGGTGGATGCGGAAGATGTCGCGGAAGTGGTGGCGAAGTGGACCGGAATCCCCGTCTCCAAGATGCTGGAAGGAGAGATCCAAAAGCTGCTGAAGATGGAAGATCGGCTCAAGGTCAGAGTCATCGGCCAGGATCAGGCGATCCAAGTGGTCGCCAATGCGGTGCGCCGCGCCCGCGCGGGGTTGCAGGATCCCAATCGCCCCATCGGCTCGTTTATATTCCTCGGCCCCACCGGGGTAGGAAAGACCGAGCTTTGCCGAGCGTTAGCGGAATTCCTCTTCGATGATGAGCAGGCGATGGTCCGATTGGATATGTCCGAGTTCATGGAAAAACATTCGGTAGCGCGATTGATCGGAGCCCCGCCAGGGTACGTGGGCTATGAGGAGGGAGGCTATCTTACCGAGGCGGTGCGCCGCAGGCCCTATTCGGTGGTCCTCTTCGATGAAATCGAGAAGGCCCATCCTGATGTTTTCAACGCCCTGTTGCAGATTCTCGACGACGGCCGCATGACCGACGGTCAGGGTAGAACCGTCGATTTTAGAAATACCGTAATCATCATGACCTCTAACCTCGGGAGCCAGTATATCCAAGACCTCGGAGAAAAAGATCGAAAGGAGATGGAGCGCAGAGTCACGACGGCCTTGCGGGAAGCCTTCAAGCCGGAGTTTCTCAACCGCATCGACGAGACCGTAGTCTTCAATAGTCTGGGCCGCGCTCAAATCAAAGAGATCGTGGAGATCCAGCTCAGGCGGCTGGAACGGATGCTGGCGGAAAGAAAGATGAGCCTCGAGGTCACAGATAGAGTCAAGGACTTTCTCGCCGAAAAGGGCTACGACCCAGTTTACGGGGCGCGGCCACTGAAACGGACAATTCAACGGCTGATTCAGGACCCTTTGGCCTTAAAGATCCTGGAGGGAGAGTTCCGTGAAGGAGAGAAGATCAGGGTCGACTCCGACGGAGACAGTGTGAGCTTCGGCCATGGCGGTCCAGCTTACGGCGAGGGAGCTTGGGGCGAAAGCGTCCTTCATTGACTTCTAACTTGAAGAGGCCAACGAAAAAAATCCCTTTACCTCTGAAGCGGCTGCGCAAAACTGTGCCCCCTCCAATTCAGATCCTCAAGGACGAAAAGAAATACGACCGGAAAAAGGCCAAGAAAGAGCTCACTCGCATCGTCCGAGAATCATCGCTGGCCCTAACAAAAAAGTCCTCCTGATAGTTCCCCCCTTTCTTTGCCATCTTTATGCTATAGGACTAAAAAGTTCCGGCAGTGATGCCATTAAGAGGAAAGCGCTAAACAACAATGGAGCCGCCGCGCCGCACGAGGACAAGACAGAAGAATCTGACCCTTATCCTCGTGAATGTCTGCGTCGGGCAGTTCATTGTCGGCCTCGACCAGCGGGCGCTTTTGGTTGCCCTGCCGACTTTGACAAAATCTTTTCATACCAACCTCACCACCATTCAATGGACGCTTCTGATCTACGACCTCACGCTGGTTGGCCTCGTGATCACGCTGGGACGTTTAGGGGATTTATTCGGCCGGCGGCGGATATACATCAGTGGATTTCTGCTCTTCCTCTTGGGGTCGGCCCTCTGCGGACTTTCTCAATCGCCCGCGCAGCTCATCCTATTTAGAGCGCTGCAAGCCATCGGCGGCTCGATGATAGTCGCCAACGGCAGAGCTATCGTCTCCGTCTCCCTTCCATCGGAAGAACGAGGTAAGGCGCTGGGCTTTGCTTCAATGGCCTTTCACATCGGCTTTCTGACCGGACCTACCCTCGGTGGTTTTCTGATCGACACGATAGGCTGGCGCTGGATTTTTTACATCAACCTTCCGATCGGTATCTGGGGCGCCTACCTGGCCTGGAGAGTCATGGAAGAGACCAGAGGGGATCAAAAAGAGCTTGCGATCGATTTCCCGGGAGCTCTGCTGCTTTTGCTGACCAACAGTCTCTTGATCTACGCCATGAACCAGATCCCTCACCTCGGCTGGAGCCATCGAATCGTTCTTACAACTATTTCCCTCTCTGGCGTGGCGCTTGTGCTCCTCGTGATCACCGAGCTTAGGACGAAGACGCCGATCTTGAGTTTTTCTCTTTTCCGCAGCCGCCTTTTCAGCGCCGCTATGGTGAGCCTCTTCTTCATCACCTCCAGCCAGTCGGCGATCGGCTTTCTCATGCCTTTTTATCTCCAAAACATCGTGGGTTTTTCTCCGTCTCAGATGGGCTGGATCATCATCGCCGGCTCAGTCGTAATCGTCATGGTGGCGCCTATCGCCGGCGGGCTTTCCGACCGCTTGGGCTCGCGCCTGCTCTGCACATTTGGCTCAGCGCTGATTGTGGTTGGCCAATTTTTCATTGCCTCGCTCAACGTTGGCTCCTCGATCCCCAGAATCATCTTTCCTTTGGCGCTTTCTGGGCTCGGCTGGGCGATCTTCAATTCACCGAATCAAAGCGCCATCTTAGGGTCGGTCCCGATGGACAAGGCGGGAACTGCCTCTGGAATGACAGCCACGACAGCACGGACAGGAGGAGCGATGGGCATAGCCCTCTCGACCACTCTCTTCACCTACGGACTCACCGCTGCGGGCTTGACGCAACTCCAGATCGAGTCGCCCCAGAGTTGGAGCGCTTCGCCTGAGACTTTCGTCCGCTCTTTTAACCATACCGTCCACATCATCAACGCTTTCACCCTGCTCTCGGTTTTTTTCTCGGCGGTCAGAGGAGGGAGAAGGGTTTGATGATTAGACGGATGGCTCCCGCTGAGCCTTGACCCAGCCGCCCCCATGGCCTAAGCTCGACTTCTCATGCGCTGGTTTTTCCATGTGGATATGGATGCCTTTTTTGCCTCTGTGGAGCAGGCGTTAGATCCTGCCTTAAAAGGCAAGCCCGTCATTGTCGATGGCCGAAACGGGCGAGGGGTTGTTACCTCTGCATCCTACGAGGCGCGAAAATATGGCGTCCATGCGGCGATGCCGGGCTTTCAGGCAAAGAAACTCTGCCCACAGGCCACATTTCTCCCTAACCGCCGACGAGTCTACAGTGAATTTTCAAAAAAGATCTTCGCCATTTTGGAGCAATACTCGCCTGAGATCCATGCCATTTCCATCGACGAAGGAGTTGTCGACTTAACCGGAACAGAGAAACTTTTTGGTCCGCCCGTAAATACAGCCCAGAAAATCCTCAAATGCATAAGAACAGATCTCGGACTCCCCGCCTCGGGCGGGCTGTCCAGCAACCGAGTCGTGGCAAAGATCGCGGCCACATTAGCAAAGCCAAACGGATTTCTTCACATCCCATTCGGTTCCGAAGAGGCCTTTCTCTCTCCACTTCCCGTGGAGTCAATCCCAGGAGTAGGGCCCAAAACCCATAAAGAATTAGTCCGACGAGGAGTAAAGACCATTGGAGATCTGCTGAGCAATCCTGAACTGGGACACCGCTTTCTTGATCTTGATGAAGGCGGTCAAGAAAAGCGAAGGCACGACCATTCCATCGGCAACGAGACCACGCTGGATGCACCGCTCAAGGAGAGAGATGAGATGGAGAAGGTCTTGTGGGAGCTGGTGGAGGAAGTAGGTAGCAGGCTGCGCAAAGAGAGATTCTACGCTCGCTGCATCACGGTAAAGATCCGTTATACGAACTTCAAGACCATTACCCGTTCACGGACTCTTTTGAGTCCGACTTGCTTCGACCGCGAGATTTTTGAGGTGGTACGTGACCTGCTCCGAAAAAATCTTACCCCGGGGAGTATGGTCCGGCTCCTCGGTGTAAGCGCCAGCTCTCTTTTGACCTCCGGCTGGCAAGAGTCTATCTTCGACCTGCAAAAGCGTCGCTCCTGGGAAAACCTCTACCGCGGCATCGACCGTCTGCGCCGCAAATACGGTGAGGAGGCCATCGGCACGGCCACGCCCCACATTCGAAGCCGATGATTTCTAGGCACTAGGCATTAGAGGTTTCTGATCCCCCCTCCCCTACTGCTTCTCCTGTTGCTAGTGCCTTGTATCTTTGTTTGTGCTCGTTGACTTTTAAGCGGGAAGCCCCTTAGAGTTATCTTTGATGGAAGCGAATCAACGAGGCGGCTTGGAGGGTTTTAGGATCGTTTCCTTTGAGAGCCGCAGGGCACAGGAGCTGGCTGAACTTATCCGGCGCTACGGCGGCGATCCGATCATTGCGCCCTCGATGCGGGAGGTTCCTCTCAGTCAAAACAGTGCTGCGCTGGACTTCGTCCGCCAGCTTGAAGCTGGGAAAATCGATATCGTGATTTTCTTAACTGGGGTCGGCACGCGGACGCTGGTCGAAGCGGTAGCGAGCGAATATCCCAGGCAAAAATTAGCGTCGGCTCTTGAGCGCGTGATGATGGTCGCGCGCGGTCCCAAGCCGGTGGCGGCACTTAAGGAATTGGGATTGCAGCCAACTCTCAGCATCCCCGAGCCTAATACGTGGCGCGAGATCTTGTCCGAACTGGATGCAAAAGTTCCTCTTCAGGGCAGG
>VBLN01000192.1:5058-11019 GCA_005878685.1 Deltaproteobacteria bacterium
GCTGCGGGTAGCGGTCTACCGCTGGGGACTTCCTGAAGATACCGGGCCTCTGCGAGCGGCCATACGCGCCGTTATCCATGGCGATCTCCAGATCGCTTTTTTTACCAATGCCACCCAGGTAGATCATCTCTTCCGGATAGCCCAGGAAGAAAAATTGGAGCAATCGCTGCGCCAAGCTCTCGCACGAATCCTAATCGCCTCTATCGGCCCGGTTTGCACCGAGGCATTAGAACACTTTGGCCTGAAGGCCGATATTGAACCCGACCACCCGAAGATGGGTCACCTGGTCGCAACCGTAGCCCGACGCGCTAAGATCCTCGTCGAACAGAAGCGACAAAGATCAGTCATGGACCAAAGGTAACCCCTGGCGCAACCATGACGAAGCCAGACCATCCTTTTCTCGCTGCCTGCCGGCGAGAAAAAACGCCCTATACGCCCGTCTGGCTCATGCGGCAGGCGGGGCGTTACATGGAAGAGTACCGAAAACTCAGAGCTCAATTCAATTTTCTCGATCTCTGTAAACGTCCAGACCTGGCTGCGGAGATCACCGTGACCCCAGTTGAACGTTTGGGAGTCGACGCGGCGATTCTCTTTGCCGACATTCTCCTTCTGTTCGAACCGATGGGGATAGAACTGGAGTATTCAAAAGACGACGGCCCCTTGATCCATCGCCAGGTTCGTACTAGGACCGATGTGGAACAGCTTCGGGAATTCGATCCCCAAGAAGCCCTTCCTTTTGTCTCGGAGGCCGTGCGTAAGAGTCGCGCCGCCCTGAACGGTAAGGTGCCCCTTATCGGGTTTTCAGGAGCACCCTTTACCCTTGCCTCTTATCTCATCGAGGGCGGCGGTTCCCGCAACTACCTCCGAACGAAGAGACTTATCTATTCAGATCCCGGTGCCTGGCGGGCCTTGATGGAGCGCCTTTCTAACCTCGTCGCTAAATATCTTAATGCACAGATTGCCGCCGGCGTCCAGGCGATTCAGCTCTTCGACAGTTGGGTCGGCTGTTTATCTCCGGATGACTATGAGAGATATGTTCTTCCCTATACGCGCGCTACCATAGCAGACCTGACTCCAGGCATCCCAGTCATCCACTTCAGCACCGGGACCGCCGGGCTGCTGAGATCCCTCCGGGCCGCAGGAGGTGACATCATCGGCCTGGACTGGAGGGTAAATCTCGATGACGCCTGGCAAGGCATAGGGTACGATGTTGCGATCCAGGGATCCGCCGACGGGTCGCAGAGATCCTCAGGCGCGCCGGCGGGAGGCCGGGCCACATCTTTAATCTCGGCCATGGTGTCTTCCCTGAAACTCCAGTAGAGAACGTGATCGCGATGGTGCGGGCCGTGCACGAATTGAGCGCGCACTAAGGCCCTAGCCATGCCTTCCCTTTATGACGCGGTTCTTCTGATCGCCTTTGGCGGTCCCATCTCGCCAGAGGAAATCCACCCGTTTCTCTCGCGCGTGCTGCGGGGTCATCCGGTGCCGGCCCAACGGATCGAAGAGGTTGTCCGACACTACATGGCCGTCGGCGGCCGCTCGCCACTCAATGAGATCACCTTTCGCCAGGCGAGCGCTCTGGAAACAATGCTCAAGCAACGCGGCTTCTTGCTGCCAGTCTATGTGGGCATGCGAAACTCGAGACCCTTCCTTCGAGAGACACTGGACCAGATGACCGCCGACGGCGTGCGCCGGGCCCTGGGTCTGATCCTCTCTTCACACCAGACAGAAGCAAGCTGGGAACGTTATCAAAGAGACGTATCAGAGGCGCGAGAAGAGCTGGGCGGTGCCACACCGACGATCGATTTCTCTCCAGGATGGCATGCCCATCCACTCTTTATTCAAGCTCTCGCCGAACAAATTCGACCGGCTCTGGAAAGGGTCGCGGCACAAAAGCGCCCAACAACCCCCCTTATCTTAACAGCCCACAGCGTGCCTACAGCGATGGCGGCGAAATCTCCCTATGTCGAGCAGATTCGGGACACCGCCCGTTTAATTGGCGAGCATCTCGGACATCGGCGCTGCTTGGTCGCCTATCAGAGCCGGAGCGGTCAGCCAAGCGAGCCATGGCTGGAGCCCGACATCAGCGATGTTCTGCGGAGCTTATCGACGGAAGGTGCGACCGACGTCGTGGTCGCTCCCATCGGCTTTGTTTGCGACCATGTCGAGGTTCTTTATGATCTAGATATCGAGGCAAAGAGGATTGCGCAGGGCCTTGGCACAAATTTCCTCCGCGCAAACTGCGTTAACGACCATCCCACTTTCATTCGGATGATGGCCGAGGTCATTGAGACGAGCGCAAAGGGGTGATGCATCGCATCATCGTCGTCGGTGGGGGCATCTCCGGCCTGGCTGCCTCCCACCGCCTGTTAGAGCTTAGCCAAGAGACCGGCTTTAAGGTAGAAGTCCTCCTCCTGGAAGCTGGCCGGCGCCTGGGCGGCGTCATCGCTACGGAGCGTGTTGGCGACTTCCTCCTGGAGGCAGGACCTGATTCTTTCATCTCTGAAAAACCCTGGGCGCTCCGGCTATGCGAACGTCTCGGCATCGCCTCAAGCCTAATTTCAACGAATCCTTCCCGCCAGAACCTCTATGTTGTCCATAAAGGCTCCTTGAAGCTACTCCCCGAGGGATTTTTTCTTCTGGCCCCCACGCGTCTTTGGCCACTGCTCTCGACCCCGCTCTTCTCCTGGACCAGCAAGCTCCGCATGAGTTGGGAACTCTTTATTCCTCGCTGCAGGGCACACAGCGACGAGACTCTCGCCTCGTTTGTTCGACGTCGCTTCGGTCAGGAGGTCCTAGAGCGCGCAGCCCAACCGTTGATCGGCGGGATTTACGCTGCCGATCCCGAGAAGCTCAGCCTAGCTGCCACCATGCCCCGCCTTTTGGAAATGGAGCGTACTACGGGCAGTGTCATTCGGGCGATGCGGCGGGAGCAACGTGGCCGCCAGACGGGGAGGGGGGCGCGCTGGAGCCTTTTCGTAACTTTAGCCAGGGGTATGCAAGAATTGGTGGATGCGCTCGCGACTCGTTTCCCTGGAGAAACGGTGCGGCTCGGCACCAAAGTGACAGATCTGAACTGGAAGGCAGCCAAGAAAACGTGGTTGGCTACGACACATGAAGGAGAAAAGCTGGAGGCCGATGGAGTGATCCTGGCGCTCCCTGCCTATAGCTCGGCAGAAATCCTTTCCTCAGTTGCCCCGGAGGCGGCGGAACAGCTCAAATCTATCCCTTACTCCTCGACTGCAACCGTAAGCTTGGCCTATCCTCAGGAAGATCTACCTTTTCAGCTCAACGGCTTCGGCTTCGTAGTGCCTGCCATCGAGAAGCGCACGATTATGGCCTGCACCTTTAGCAGCGTCAAATATCCTGGCAGGGCACCCGAGAAGCATGTGCTCATCAGGGCCTTTGTTGGCGGAGCACTCCAGCCCTCTCTATTTGAGCAAGACGACCGCACTATGGAGAATGGCGTGCGGCGGGAACTTTCCGAACTGATAAGTGCGCGAACCATACCCCTGTTCTGTCGAATCTACAGACATCCGTATTCCATGCCGCAGTACCACGTCGGTCATCTCGAACTCATCGGGAAAATCGAGGCAAAATTAGCAAACTTTCCTACGCTGGCGCTCGCAGGAAACGCCTACCACGGAGTTGGCATCGCAGATTGCGTCCATAGTGGTGAAAAGGCGGCGCAGAAGCTTTTCGAGAACCTGAAATGAAAGCTAGCGTATCTCTTGCGGGCTCAACTGAGGCTCATAAAGCAGCTGAATGACGATCCCATCTGGGTCAGCACAGTAAAAGGAGGCGCTCTGATCGCGGTGGATCTTGAAGGGGTGGATGATTTTCACCCCTTTGGCGCGGAATTCCTGCTCTAGCTCGCGAACTCTCTCGGTGCTCTCTACCACAAAGCCGAGATGGTCGAGAGACTGTTTCTCAGACGAGGAATCGTTCCCTGAAGAAGACTGATGCAGCGCAAGATTGTCGACGCCAGAAGAAAGATAGACATTCTGTGGATCGGGCTCCCAGACCACTTCCATCCCTAGGATCTCCTGATAGAAGTGTTTCGAGCGCTTGATATCCTTGACCCTGAGGGCGATATGGCGCATGCCCCTGAGGCCCCTAATGCCACTCATGAAATTCTTTATATCATAGCTCGTAACTCTCAGCCATCAGTGCGCGGTTATCAGCGGAAAGCTTTTCTGCCGCCGCATTCCTCTTGCGGACATGGAAGAAAAGAGCGTATCTTTAAATTATGAAAGAGGCTCTTTGGTGGGAGACACAAGAGGATGGCCGCATCCTCTGCACCCTCTGTCCCCGTTACTGCAAGATCGGAGCAGACCAAGCGGGCTTTTGCTACATCCGAAAAAATATCAATGGCAAACTCTACTCCCTCGGATACGGCAAATCGACCGGTTTTGCCATCGATCCGATCGAAAAAAAACCGCTCAACCACTTCCTTCCGGGCACCGGCATTCTGAATTTTGGCACCGCAGGCTGCAACTTGGGCTGCCGTTTTTGTCAGAACTGGAGCATCAGCAAGGCGAAATTGGACGACGCCCAGAGTCTTACCGCAACCCCGGAAGAAGTGGTGCAATTGGCTCTCAGACACAATGTCCCGAGCATCGCCTTTACTTATAACGATCCGGTCATCTGGGGTGAATTTGTGATCGACATCTCCCGTGTGGCCCGTGAGTGCGGCTTAAAGAGTGTGATGGTGACCGCCGGCTACATTACACCTGAGGCGCGGCCCGAAGTCTACCGTTACATCGACGCCGCCAATGTGGATCTGAAGGGTTTCACCGAGCGATTCTATCATAAGCTCACCTTCTCCCATTTGGACCCGGTTCTGGATACGCTCAAATGGCTGAAGAATGAAACCGACGTCTGGTTCGAAATCACCAACCTCATGATCCCAGGCGAAAACGACGATCAAGAAGAAACCAAGCAGATGTGCGAATGGATTTTGGAAAACTTGGGGGATAGCATCCCGCTTCACTTCACCGCCTTTCATCCTGATTTTAAGATGACGGACAAACCAAAAACCCCGGCCTCGACCCTAACAGGCGCCCGCCGGATCGCCCTTTCCATCGGCATCGACATACTGCCCCGCCTGCGGTCGCATCCTGATTCGCCGCTCCTGGCACGATCTTCTGGAGTACAACCTGAGCGCCGACCACTGTCCTTGCGGACAGCAGATCCCGGGCTATTTTCGCATGCCGCGAAAAACGACTCCGCGAAGGGGGCGTTCGATGCTGCAGTTGCATTAAAGTCTTCCCCTTTTTCAAATCCCACATTTGTTTTTACAGTTAATTCCACCTACAATAAACGCGTCCTATGGCCAAGGCGCAAAAACGCTCCCGCGGAGTTCTTCCCCATCTGCTCATCCTTGAAGACATCAGTGCGCTGATCAGCCACTCTCAAGACTTACAGGAGACCCTAAAAAGCATAGTGGCCATCGTCGTCGAACGGATGGAGACGGAGGTCTGTTCTCTGTATATTCTCGATCGCCAAAAAAACCGGCTTACGCTCCGTGCCACCATGGGGTTGGATCAGGAATCGGTCGGCAAAGTCTCGATGGGCATCAACGAAGGTCTGACGGGTCTTGTCATCGAAAAGATGAGGCCAGTGATGGCCGTGGATGCTCAGGCGCATCCACGCTACAAATACTTTCCTGAGACGGGCGAGGAGCGCTTTCATTCCTTCCTCGGAGTTCCTCTGATCGAGAACAAGAAACCTCTAGGCGTGCTCGTAGTTCAGACCTCGCGCCGCCGCGAGTTTTCCCGCGATGAGATCCGACTGCTTAAGGCGATCTCGTCTCAGGCTTCTGGGATTATCATCCAGGCGAGGTTGGTCGACTCTCTCAAAGATAAAGAGCGGGAGCGAAAAGAGTACCACAAGCGTCTGGCGGACGCCTTACGGAAACTCCGATCCTACGAAGGCAGGCGCCGTGAGGGAGTATCGAAA
>VBLN01000192.1:11027-11573 GCA_005878685.1 Deltaproteobacteria bacterium
GAACGGCTTGTCCGCAGCGCTCGGGTTCGGTCGAGGGGTGGTCTATGTTCTGAAGCGGCGCATGGACTTACAAGCCATCAAAAAAGAGCGGACAAGAAATCCTAGGAAGGAGATGGAGAGATTCCGAGCCGCAGTGGAAAGAGGCATCGAGCAAATCCATACTCTCAAGCACCGCATGAGTACCCTGATCTCTAAGGAAGAGGGGGCACTCTTCGACGTCCACCGTCTGATCCTGGAGGACCCGGCCATCATTGAGCAGATCGAAGCCAAAATTCTCAAAGAGGGATATGTGGCGGAATATGCCGTAAGCAGCGTTTTTGACCAGTACCTTCAATCCCTTGCAAGAATCGAGGATGAATACCTACGAGACCGAACGTCGGACGTCAAGGACGTGGCACAGAGGCTTTTGGAGAATCTTTCAGGCATAAAGGAAGAAAAGGTATCGATTCCCGAGCAAACAATTTTAGTCGCAGAGGACCTCGCGCCTGCGGATATCTCTCTGATCGAGGGAAACCGTTTTCGAGGCGTTGTCCTCTCCACGGGTGG
>VBLN01000193.1 GCA_005878685.1 Deltaproteobacteria bacterium
TAAAGTTGCAAGTTCTATCAAATCCCGCAGCACGGCGATGCCAAGGCAACATTGACAGCGGAGAGTTGCGACGGGTAAAGTGCATCCCATTTGGGCGGGAGGAGATTCTCTTCCATGTTCCACTCTCCGTGGTTTGTGCGCAAAGACCTGGACGGCTTTTTCGGCCTGATGATCGATAACCTCATTCAGCTGATTCTCATTGTCAGCCTCTGCCGCGAGCTTATCCATCTTCCGGACTCCTATATCTTCGGACACATCCTGCCCGGGGCCGCAATTTCGATTCTCGTCGGAAACTTCTTTTATGCCTGGCAGGCGAGACAACTCGCACGAGAAACCGGTAGAGAAGATGTAACCGCCCTTCCCTACGGGATCAACACCGTAAGTCTCTTTGCCTATATCTTCTTCATCATGCTGCCGATCTATCGGGAGACCAAAGATCCGGTATGGGCCTGGAAAGTGGGTCTGGTGGCCTGCTTCCTGAACGGCGCGATCGAGATCGTCGGCGCTTTCATCGCCGAGAGCGTGCGCCGGATGACCCCGCGGGCTGCGCTCCTCTCGGCGCTAGCGGGAATCGCCATTACCTTCATCTCCATGGACTTCAGCTTCAGAATTTTTGACCAGCCTTTGATCGCCTTGGTGCCCATGGCGCTCATTTTTCTCTCCTACTTCTCGCACCAGAGATTCCCGCTCGGTCTCCCCGGCGGTTTTGTCGCCATTCTCGTCGGGACGGGACTGGCCTGGGGGCTAAGGGCGATGTCTGGGAAACCGTGGAATGCCAGCTTTGGGGTCGCCCTACCGGTATTTACCGGCGACTCTCTTTGGGAAGCGCTTTCGCAGCCCGAGTTTATAAAATACATGTCCGTGATTCTTCCAATGGGAATCTTCAACGTAGTCGGATCGCTGCAAAACATCGAGAGCGCCGAGGCAGCGGGAGATCGCTATCGGACCTTTCCATCGCTCATGGCGAACGGGGTCGGTTCTGTTGCGGCCTCATTGTTCGGCAGCGCTTTTCCCACCACGATCTATATCGGCCACCCCGGGTGGAAGAGGCTCGGCGCCCGCGCGGGTTACTCGGCGTTAAACGGCGTCTTTATAAGCTTTCTCTGCCGACCGGAACGATCCAATCGGTGCTCACCTTCATCCCGCTGGAGTCAGGCATCGGGATTCTCCTCTACATCGGTATCATCATCGTCGCCCAGTCCTTCCAAGAGACCCCAAAAGAACATGCCCCAGCAGTTGCCTTAGGACTTTTTCCTGCTCTGGCCGCATGGGGCCTCTTGATGGTGGAAACGGGTACTAAGGCTGCGGGAAAGACCCTTTATGAAACAGGACTCGGCTCTTTTGCCCAAAGCCTGGCGATATATGGAATGATCTCGCTTGAGCGGGGATTTATTTTTACCTCGATGATTTTGTCAGCCGTAGGCGTCTTCCTCATCGAGAGGCAATTCTTCCGTGCCGCCTGCTGGTCTTTGGCTGCGGCCGTTTTTGCCGCTATCGGAATCATCCACGCTTATGACCTCACACCGGGTGGTGTGAACACCCGCTTCGGCTTTTTTGCAGCCCCGGAGTTCACGCTGAGCTATCTCCTTCTTTTCGTTCTCTTCTTAACTGTAGGCCTTTGGGCAAAAAGATAGACAAACTCCTTTCAAAAACTTCGTCTCAGCGGATTTTCAAGCGGATCAACCCGATTTGTCTGAGGACTTTTTTCTTTGTATCCTATAGCCCGCGTGATAAGAAAAATTGATATAAGTTCTGCGCGGCGGAAGGTTCTGTGAAGCCAAAGACTGACCAAGCGATACAGACCAAGCAGATTCTTGCCGAAAAGGTCACTCGCCTAGCAGAGTCGGCTCAAGTCCGGAATTTCACAGGAAAGGCTAAGGTGCTTCGTCTCGAAGTCCCTATATCCAGTACGGACGCCCTATCGTGGCTTGCGGTGCAGCCTGGGCTCATGAAATTCTACTGGGCCAACAGAGAAAGAAATCTCGAGACCGCAGCTATTGGACAGGCTGATAGGATCGTCTCCGACGGTTCTACCGACCATGATGCGCTATTTGACAGATTGACTCAGAAGCTTTCGTCGACGGATGGGGAGATCCGCTACTACGGCGGCATGCGCTTTGATCTCCATCGCGTTGCAGACGGAGCCTGGAGAGCCTATGGATCCTATCGTTTTTTTCTCCCCCGTTTTGAACTCTGCCTGCGCGGCGGCAAGGGCTCTTTGGCCTGCAATCTGCGTCTCTCCAGAGGCAAAGCCTTTTCGCTTTCAACCATCCTTGCTGAATTGGATGCGCTGCTCTTTCCCAGAGCAGAAAGAGACGCGAAGATGCCTCGCTTGGTAAAACGAGAGGACACTCCCGACCGCGCCACCTGGGGACAAAATCTCAACCGGGCACTCGCCTCTTTAGAGCAAGGCGTATACACGAAAATCGTGCTGGCAAGAAAGTCTGCGCTGGAGTTCGACTCCAAATTAAATCCGTTTATCTTGCTCCGAAGCCTTAAGACAGCGACGAAAGATTGCTTCCACTTCTGCTTTGTGCCTGAAACAGCAACGGCTTTCATAGGCGCATCGCCCGAGCGTCTCTATGCCCGCGATGGGCGCAACCTCAAGACAGAGGCCCTGGCTGGAACCCGACCCAGAGGGAGTAACCGAAAGACCGATGAGCAGCTCGGCCAAGAGCTCCTTCAGAGTGAGAAAGATATCAGAGAGCATCGATTGGTCGTGGACGGCATCCGAGAGGCCCTCTCCCCGCTTTGTCAGACGCTCCAAGCAGAGGACGGAGTGCGCCTGCTAAGACTTTCTCAGAGCCAACATTTGCTTTCCGCATTCCAAGCGAAGCTGAATGGCGGCATCACTGACGGCCAACTTCTCGGCCGCCTTCATCCTACACCGGCGGTCGGTGGCTATCCCACAACCAATGCCGTAGCCGAGATTAAGCGCTTGGAATCTTTTGATCGAGGTTGGTATGCTGGGCCGATCGGATGGGTCGGCCGAGATAAGGCGGAATTCGCCGTAGCCATCCGCTCCGGGCTGGTCGAGGAATCGAGGCTCTATCTCTTCGCCGGGGCCGGCATCGTCAAAGGCTCCACGGCGAAAGGCGAGTGGAACGAGATCGAAAATAAAATCAGCGACTTCATCAAAGTCTTAGCCGGCTCATGAATCCAGGCGCGCCAAATCTCAACCAACTATGGGCCAACTTGCTCGTCGAGGAGCTGATCCGCAGCGGCATCGATTATTTTTGCTTAGCCCCGGGTTCTCGCTGCGCTCCACTGACGACCGCCATAGCTTCGTCCTCGCGGGCTAGGAACATCCTCCATTTCGACGAGCGCGGCGCCGCGTTCCACGCCCTAGGATATGGCCGGGCCACCGGACAGCCTGCCGTAATGATCACCACCTCCGGCACTGCTGTCGCTAATGTCTGGCCCGCGGTCGTCGAGGCCTCCGAAGATCGGATACCGCTGATCGTCCTTACAGCGGACCGGCCGCCGGAACTGCATGACGCCGGAGCCAACCAGACCATCGATCAGGTCAAGATATTCGGCCCTTACGTGCGCTGGCAAAAGGATCTTCCCTGTCCGACTACTGAGATCGGGCCTGAGACGATACTGACGACGGTGGATCAGGCTCTCCATCGCTCTCGTTGCTCGCCGCAGGGGCCGGTTCATCTGAACTGCATGTTCCGCGAACCATTAGCTCCAGCGAGTTCGGGGGAGGACTACGGAAATTATCTCTCAGACCTTGCGCGATGGGAGAAGAGCGGGAAACCCTACACGACCTACGCGCCGCCCACGCAGATGGCGAGCGCAAACTCCTTACTCGACTTGGCTCAAATGCTGAACAGCGCGGCTCGCGGGCTGTTGGTCGTTGGGGCGTTAAGAGACGGAGTCGTGTCAGAAGCGGTGCGGCGGCTTTCTGACAAGCTTGGCTGGCCTCTTCTGCCCGATATTGCTTCCGGACTCAGGCTGGGAGTCAACTCAACCCATACTATCGCCTATTACGACCACATTATCGCTGCAAGCAGATTTGCTAGCGCTCACGCTCCCGATATTGTCCTTCATCTCGGTGGTCGCCTTACCTCCAGACGCCTGCTGGAATACATCGAGGGCTCCCGGCCAAGCGCCTATATCATCGTTGACGATCACCCCTTCCGCTATGACCCCGCTCACCTGGCAACATTGAAAGTCCAAGCATCCGTTGATTCTTTTTATGAGACTCTATCTTCTCGCTTAACCCCGCGGGTATGCTCGCCGTGGCTCGAAGACTGGCGCCGTGCTACCCGACTGGTGGATGAGGTCCTGACAAACTTTCCAACAAGGAGCCCTACTTTGAGTGAGCCTCTCGTGGCGCGCTTGGTATCTCAGGAGATCGGCGCCGAGCGCGGCCTCTTCCTGGGTTCGAGCATGCCAGTTCGGGATATGAATCACTTCGGCGCGCTAGGTGGACCATCCATACGAGTGGCCGCCAACCGTGGCGCGAGCGGAATAGGCGGCACGGTCGCATCGGCCACCGGTTTTGCTCGGGGCCTTAACCATGGTGTAACACTATTGATCGGAGACTTGGCATTGCTGCATGATCTCAATTCTCTATCTCTGACTCGGTCGCTTGATGCGCCCATGACCCTAGTCGTTCTCAACAATAACGGCGGCGGCATCTTTTCCTTTCTGCCAATTGCTCAGTTTGAAGATATCTTTGAGCGCTATTTTGGCACGCCACACAACCTCGACTTCGAGGGAGCAGCCCGAATGTTCGGCCTGGAATATGTCCGTCCGTCCTCAAAATTCGCATTCGTGGAGGCCTATAGGGCGGCAGCCAAAAAGCAGCAATCAACCCTGATCGAGGTTGTGACCCAGCGAAAGGAAAACTATGATCTCCACATAGCTCTCCAGAGAGAGATCTCGGCAAAGTTAAGCAGCGCGTGACCTCGATGACGGATCTTTGCAAGCTTCATTATCTCACGGCAGGGAATTCCAGTTCCCCGGCAGTTGTTTTCCTCCACGGTTTCTTAGGGAGGAGATCATCGCCGTCTTGTCCAAAGACTTCTACTGTGTGACACTGGACCTCCCTGGCCACGGGCAAACCAAACGGAACTCCAATCCCGACGCTTATTCCATAAAAGGCACCGCCAAGGCCCTACAGGCCACACTGGATAAGTTGGGCATTGCCCAATGCGCGCTCGTCGGCTATTCCATGGGCGGCCGGCTGGCGCTCTACCTAGCGATCATGTATCCACGGCGGTGGACTCGAATCGTCACAGAATCCGCCTCCCCAGGCATTGAAGGCGTTGCCGAACGAGCCGAACGGCAGAAGCTGGATAACAAGAGAGCTGAGGAGCTGAAGAGGGGAGATTTCGAAGGGTTTCTCCAGTCATGGTATCAACAGCCTTTGTTTGAATCTCTTAAGCGCGATCGAGCCAGATTCGACCGCTTGTTAGAGCGAAGAAGGAGCAACAATCCGATGGAGTTGGCCAAGTCCTTGAAGGGTATGAGCGCAGGAATCCAGCCGTCGCTTTGGAGCAGCCTTCCGCAATTGGAGATTCCGCTTCTGGTGGTGACCGGAGAACACGATGTCAAGTATCAAGCGCTAGCGAAGGAGATGGCGCGCCTATGCAAAACAGCCTCACTGGCAACTGTGGCCGGTGCAGGCCACAACGCGCACGCGGAAAAACCTGCACAATATGCGCAGCAATTGCGGCAGTTCTTAAGAGGAAAAACTGAGGTGAATGATGAAAAAGATCGAGTGGAAAGAAGTCGGCAAATTCACAGACATCAAATACCATAAGGGCGAGGGAATCGCCAAGATCACCATCAATCGCCCGCAGGTTCGCAATGCCTTCCGTCCTATTACGGTTGTGGAGATGATCGACGCGCTGTCCGATGCGCGCAACGATACGAACATCGGCGTCGTGATCCTGACGGGCGAAGGCAAAGAGGCGTTCTGCTCCGGCGGCGATCAGAGCATTCGCGGCCAGGCGGGCTATAAGGACGAGCACGGCACGGATCGACTCAACGTGCTCGATTTCCAGAGGCAAATCCGCACTTGTCCCAAACCGGTGATTGCCATGGTCGCCGGCTACGCTATCTGCTCTGCGACCTCACTATCGCCGCGGACAACGCGACCTTCGGTCAAACCGGGCCGAGGGTCGGCTCCTTTGACGGCGGCTATGGGGCGACCTACATGGCCCGGGTCGTGGGTCAGAAAAAGGCCCGCGAGATCTGGTACCTCTGCCGTCAATACAACGCCCAACAGGCGCTGGACATGGGGCTGGTCAATGCCGTGGTTCCCTACGAAAAGCTTGAGGAAGAGACCGTGCAATGGTGCCGGGAGATTTTGGAAAAATCTCCGCTAGCGATCCGTTGTCTTAAAGCTGCTTTCAACGCCGACTGCGACGGTCAGGCTGGTCTTCAAGAATTAGCGGGCAACGCTACCATGCTTTACTATATGACCGAAGAGGCTCAGGAGGGACGAGACGCCTTCCTCGAGAAGCGCAAGCCAAACTTCTCTAAATTTCCCCGTCGCCCCTGAATCATCGCTGAAAATCCCGATGGCCCAATGGCAGCTCTCTACCTGGATCTTGGCCGCCCGACCGAAGACGCTCGTCGCTTCCATTTGTCCGGTCATGATCGCGACTGCCATGGCCTACGGCTCCCAAGGGCACCACTGGCCGTCGGCGCTCGCTGCCCTTCTCGGGGCAGTTTTGATTCAGATTGGGACTAACTTTGCTAACGACTACTTTGATTTCCAAAAAGGAGCCGACACGCCGCGGCGACTGGGTCCGGTACGGGTGACACAGGCGGGACTCATCTCTGCTGAGGAGATGAAGCGGGCGACAGCTTTGGTGTTTGGCTTAGCCTCCCTGATCGGCCTCTATCTAATCTGGCGCGGTGGCTGGCAGGTCCTTATCGTCGGCATCGCTTCGATCCTGGCGGGACTCTTGTACACCGGCGGACCTTACCCCCTGGGCTACCTCGGCCTGGGCGACTTTTTCGTTTTCATCTTTTTTGGACCCGTGGCCCTGGTAGGCGCCTATTACGTTCAGGCGTTGGCGATCACGACTCCCGTCGTCATCGCCAGCCTGGCGCCCGGCTTTTTGATAACCGCCATCTTAGTCGTCAACAACCTGCGCGACATCGATGAAGATCGACAGACGGGCAAGAAAACGCTGGCGGTGCGGTTGGGAAGAAGCTTCACCCTGGGAGAATATCTCTTTGTCATTGGATTTGCCTCTCTGATCCCGGTTCTGCTTTACCTCCGCTCAGGCGAACATCCGGCTTCGCTGCTTTCCGTTCTCGTTATCGCCGCGGCCATTCCAGCTTTCAAGACCGCGTTCACTAAGACTGACGGCCCTTCGCTCAATCGCCTGCTCGCCCAGACCGGCGGACTCCTCACGATCTACAGCGTCCTCTTTTCGCTTGGGTGGCTCTTATGAAGCTGGCAGGGTTTGATCTTTTCGAATATGAGCTTCCTCTCACCCAGCCGATTGTCACCAAAGACGAAACCCTCAGCAACCGCCGCGGCTTTCTTGTCAAGCTCTCAACCGACTCGGGCGTCATCGGCTGGGGAGAGATAGCGCCACTTCCGGGCTTCAGTCGAGAGAGCTTAGCTTCGGTCAAACAGCAGACTCTCAAATTGAAGTCAACCCTCATCGGCTCGAATCTGCCTGATGATTTGACCCCCAGAGGAAAAGGATGGAGTCATTGGAGGCTTCCAGGTGACTTGGCTCCATCGGTGCGATGTGGATTGGAGCTTGCGGTCTGGAACCTTCATCCCGCCCAAGGACCCCGGAAAACAGTCTTGGTGAATGGCCTATTAACCGGTGATCGAGAGGAGGTGCCTCACTCGGCCTACGAAATGGTCAGGCTGGGCTACAAAGCGGTGAAGCTGAAGGTGGGAGGGCGACCCATGGACGAAGCCATTGAGATCACATGGAAGGTCAGGGACATCGTCGGTGATCGGGTCCGTCTCCGGCTCGACGCGAACCGCGCCTGGAGCCTGGATCAAGCGGTCAAATTTGGCCAGGCGGTTTCTACGTGCGACATCGATTACATCGAGGAGCCCACCGCTGATCCTGCCAATCTCGGAGTCTTTTTTTCCGAATGTGGTATGCCCGTGGCCCTCGATGAAACGCTGTCAGATTCTCCTATCAAAGCACTTGAGGAGTTTCGTGGGATCAAAGCTATCATTTTGAAACCAACTTTTTTGGGGAGCTTCCAAAAAGCACATGACTTGGCGCAGAGAGCGCGGACTCTTGGGATTCAACCCATAGTGAGTTCTTGCTTTGAGTCAGGCATCGGAATTCTGGGGTTAGCCCGATTCGCGGCCTATCTTTCACTGGAAAACATTCCTGCCGGGCTTGATACCTACCGTTGGCTACATGAAGATCTGTTGTCCCCAATGCTTAAAATCGACCGGGGCAGGATCGAAGTGAACCTGCCCATGGAGAGCGCCCATATAGGCAAGATGGACTGGCTGCGAGAGATACGCGATGGATAAGATCCGATGCCCGCTGGAGGAAGCTGCCAACACTTATACAGAGTTGCCAGCTCTTCTATGTTCTGACCGGACGTTTTCTTATCGTGAGTACCGAAACTTAGTCTGCTCCGCTGCAGAGCGACTGAAACGTTTCGGACTTGAGGAGGGAGAACGCGTCGCACTCCTTTTGCCTAACGACTGGAGATATGCCGTCGCCATCATGGCCCTGCTCAGAGTCGGAGCGATCGCTTGCCCGCTGAACAGCCGCACGCCACCCCAGGGGCTAAAGTCTTTGCTCGATAGGATCGCTTGTCAAAAAGTGATCACCTCCGCTCGACAAATGGACCGCAAAATCTTCGGCCACAGGAAACTCTTCGACCCAGGAGAGCTGGTCGACAGCGCTGGTACGCAACAGAACATTTGGGCCTCGCTCGAGGTTGACCTGGGACGACCCGCAACCATCATCTTCACTTCGGGTAGTCTGGGAGTACCGAAAGCGGTTCTACATTCCTACGGCAGTCACTATTACAACGCAAAAGGATCGAACGAAAACATCTCCCTGCGGCCGGGGGATCGGTGGTTGCTGGCTTTGCCGCTCTATCATGTGGGTGGGTTGAGCATTCTTTTTCGTTGTTTCCTAAGCGGGGCTGCCGTCGTCATCCCAGAGAAGGACGAAGAGTTTCAAAAATCTCTTGTCCGATATGGAGTCACCCATCTTTCGGCTGTTCCAACGCAACTGTACCGCTTACTGCTTGAGGACAATGACAAGGAATCATACAGAAAACTACGGGCTGTATTGCTAGGCGGTGCCGCCGTTCCCCAAAATCTGATCGAGAAGGGGCTTGCTCTTGGACTCCCTCTATACACGAGCTACGGCTTGACTGAGATGGCCTCCCAGGTGACGACCACCTCACCGGATACCCCCAGCGCCAAGCGCTTCACCTCAGGAAAGGCATTGTCCTATAGGCAGCTCCGGATCTCGGCAAGCGGGGAGATTCTGGTCAAAGGCGAAACCCTCTTTAAAGGCTATTTGGAAGGAGATAGTTTAGAGCTTCCTGTCGACAGTGACGGATGGTTCGCAACGGGCGATCTTGGCGAGCTTGACTCCGAAGGGTATCTTACCGTGACGGGTCGAAAGGATAACATGTTCATCTCAGGAGGCGAAAATATTCAACCGGAAGAGATCGAGAGGGTCCTGTGTGAACACACGGCTGTGGCTCAAGCCGTGGTCGTGCCTGTCCCTGACACAGAATTCGGCAGCCGTCCCGTCGCCTTTGTTCAAACCAACAGCGGAAAGCTTAAGCCCAAAGAGCTCGCTGCATTTCTCGAGGAGAGACTGGCACGATACAAAATTCCCGTCGCCTTCTATGACTGGCCGACAACTGCTGGACTGGAAGGGATGAAAGTGAGCCGGGAGCTTTTGCGCAGAATAGCGGCTCAGACATCCATAGAAGCAACCTCAAAGTGAGCGTGCCTTCGCATGCTTTGCTCTAGCCGAAGGAATTCAGCGCGGCGAGGCAGGTATTGACGTGAATGGTCACAGTGTCATGGGTGTTGGTGGCGTAACCACCGCCTAGCAACACCGCCACGGAGACGCCATGTTTTTTGCACTCAGCCAAGACCAGATCATCTCGTCTCCTAAGCCCTTCTATCGTGAGCTTCAGATCACCAAGGTGATCGCCCTCGTAGGGATCGGCGCCGGCCTGATAGAGGACAAAGTCAGGCTTGAATTTTTCCATAATCGCCGGAACGGCCCTTTCCAAGTGAGTTAGATACTCCTCATCGCCAACTCCGTTGGGCAGATGAATATCCCA
>VBLN01000194.1 GCA_005878685.1 Deltaproteobacteria bacterium
GGCGTTGCCGTAGCCGGTGTCAGCGTCCGCAAAGATCGCGATGTCGCAGCCTGTGGCGAGCCGTCGCGCTGCTTCGACCATTTCGCCAAAGCCGATAAGGCCCACGTCCGGAAGCCCATAGAGATAGGCCGCGATCTGTGAGCCGGCCATGAAGAACGCCTCATAGCCCAGGGCTTCGGCCATTCGTGCATGAAGCGGGCCGAAACCGCCGGGCATGACGAGCAGCTCAGGACGCTTCAAGAGTTCCCGAAAACGGGTAGTGGTCTTTGTTGCCATAGCCGTAGACCCTTATCACAACTCTTTTCATCATTCATCCCTCAGTCTTTCTCCGCGGAGTGTCAATAGCTCAACATTTTTCGCCGCCCATGCCGTGGCGGACGAGAGGCAAGCGATCTTTTCGTGCCCCTGTTGCCGAGGTACATTTCGGACCAGACAAGCGCTCTCAAAGCGGCCGACGAGGCACTGGAGCTATTCAAGTTCTATCACTTGGACGTGGCTGAAGGGATGGAGAAACAGGACTGATAGGGATTTATTTCAGACCCAGCGCCTGCAAGAATCCCGAGCTTTTTAGATTCTCCGCGAACGAGTTGTCGATAAAGTCCGCCGGGCGCGCATCTTTGGCCCGTGGAAACTCCTTCTCGTCAAGATACATCAACTGCCCCTGAATCGGCTCGCTCCGCACGGCGAGGCTCGCGTCCCAATAAGGCGCGAACTGCTCATAGGTGCCGTCGATCATCTTCGGATCGTCGCTGTCAGTGTATTTGCCGATGGCTTTTTTCGCTACGGCGGGATTCTGCTTCGATAGAACCGTGGCTTCCGCAACGGCCTTGAGAAAAGCAATGAGCGAGTTCGGGTTCGACTTGATGGTTCTCTCGGTGGTGCCGTAAGCGAGGTGAAGGCCCGGGACGTTGGTCTGGGCGATGTCGAGCAGGAGGCCGAGCCCGGCGTCGCGCGCCTTCAAAGTGTTCGGCGCGGAAAGCGTCCCCGCCGAGGTCTTACCACCCAGCACCGCGCTGAGGACGGCTGGAATGGTTTGCACGTAGATGAAGCTCACATCTTTATCGGATATGACGCCGGTTTTCTTGAGCGCCTCCCGCGTGGCGATTTCCGTCGAGGTCCGGGGAGTGGTCACGGCGACGATCTTGCCCTTGAGCTCGGCGAGCGAGTTGACGCCCTTTGCGCCCCACAGTTGAAATATGAACCGTTGCAGGGTGCCTCCAATATATTTTGCCGGTGCGCCTTGCAACCGCATGTTCACAAGATCGGGTCCCGTGGAAATCACATCGACCTCCCCAGCTATCAGCGCTTGGGCTGCGACTTGCGAGTTGAGAAGCTTCAAGGCCGCATCGAGGCCGTGTTTTTTGAAAAGACCGGCTTCGTGCGCCACCCACAACGGAGTAAACGCGCCGCTTGCCTGGGTATAGGAGATCGTCAAGTTGCTTTTCTCGGGCCGGCCGGCGAGCTGCGCGGCGCCGGGCATGGGAAAAGAGAAGAAGGTAAAAACAAGAGCAAGCAAAATCCAGAGTCGCCCGTATCGGCTCGCCCGGTGTCGTCCTGTCAGAACCATAGTTCTCCTCCTTTTTTGCCTCGATATCAGATGGGCAGAGACCGCGTCAAACGCGGCAAGCCTCCCATGCCGTCGGCACCAGCGGCTGCATGCTTCAACGAAGCTCGGCATGAACGGACATTGACGCGTGATTTTAAGACTCATTCCATTCGCCCTGAGTTCTGTCGAAGAGTTGAGCTTTGGACCCTCACCATGGCAGATATAGTTGTTGACAGGAAGCAGGCTCTCTCGATAGATTTTGTTGACAACGGGAAGTCTAACCCAAGCGCGATGGAGGTTTAGAAAAATGTCAGATACCCAGGCGGAAAGCGGGCCTTCGGCCTATCAAAAATTGCTGGAAGATATGCCGCGCACCGGATCGGGAACCAGAGGCGGTGAGATGCTGCGGCGCTATTGGCACCCCGTCTGTTTGTCGGCTAACCTCAAGGATATTCCCGTTGCCGTCAGGATGCTGGGCGAAGACTTAGTGGCGTTCCGCGACGGCAAAGGACGGCCGGGATTGTTGGGCATTCACTGCCCGCATCGGCTGGCGTCTTTGGAGTATGGTCAAGTGATGGAAGACGGTCTGATGTGCTCCTACCACGGCTGGAGATACGATACCCGGGGCCGCTGCATCGACCAGCCGTTGGAGCCGCGCGACAGCGATCTCAAAGGTAAGATCCGCCATCTTTGGTATCCCGTCGAAGAGTGGGGAGGCGTCATCTGGACCTACATGGGACCGGAGAAAGAGAACCCCCCGCCCCTACCCAAGATCGATGTCCTCGCTCGCGCCGACGGAGAAGTGAAGTTGGCGGACGGCGACATCCGGAATTATAACTATCTCAACTGGATGGAAAATTTCGCCGACATGGGCCATGCCGTGGTGCTCCACGGCATGGTGATCAGAGATCTGCCGGAAGAGCTCAAGCCGTTTAGCGATACCAGCATAAAAAACTGGATGCCTCTGCCGCTCGAATTTGTTGAAACCGACTATGGCATGAAGACCGTCTCCGTGCTGGACACCGGCGACCCGGAAGTCAAATTCGTCAACACCTGGAGCATCGCCATGCCGATCCACTGGAGGTTTTCCGGCATCCGATCCGGCTTTCCGCCCGATTTTACCGATGAACGCCAGGAAGGCGGCGGGATGATCCGGATCATCGACGACAATCACTTTGAGCTCATTCGCTATAGCTTGCTGCGCAAAGGAATTGCCGCGGGACTTAAAAGGCGCCGTTGAGAAAAAGGCGCACGACAAGCGAAGGTACTCGGGATGGGAAGGCGTGCCGGCGCTCGAAGATTTAGTCTTGCAGGAGTCTCAAGGAGCAATTCCCGAGCGTCGACTCGAGCATCTAGCCACTTCCGATCGCGGCGTCGTCATGATGCGGAGAATATGGCACAAGGCGATGGAGGACGTTGCTAATGGTAAGGATCCCAAGGGAGTCGATCGCCGGCAGAAGGGAATGCTTGAAGTCGACACCTTTCATGGCCACCTCAAGGTGAATGAACTTAAAATAGGTCCGGAGAACATGCCCTCTTCTGCGGGAGGAAGAGGACTGATTCGAGACAAGAACGGCAACCTCGTTTTTGCGTGAGCCGTCCTGGATTATTTGCCTAAATTTTTAATCCAGGATGCGCCGGCCTCTTCAAGCGCGGAGCGGATGGGGCTGCCTGGGGCTTGGGGACCGCCATGGGCTTGGGGACTGGTTGGGGCTTGGGGACTGATCTTGGGCGCGGCTTCGAGATCTCAAAACCAATTCCAAATCCGTGGTCTTTTTGGAAGCGACGCTCACCGTCGCGACTTGGGGCTCAAAACCGCCCCTGGTCACTTTCAAAGTGTAACTGCCGGCCTCCACGCCTTTTTTGACATAGCGGCCGTCGCGATCCGTCTCCGCAGCGCCGAGCAAAACATTTTCCGGCGTCAAAAGCTCCACATGCGCGCGCGGAACGGGCGCCCCGCTCTGGGCGCGGACGAAAGCGGAGATGTCGCCCGGCGCGCTAGCGAAAAAAGAGGTTGGACTAAAATTGTAGACTCCAACGAGCGAGGCGACTGAGCTGCCAAGAATCGCTATCCAAGTATTGACTCTTTTCAGCCATAAATCATGTTTGGTTTCCTCAATGCCCATAGGGACCTCTCTCGACTCGATCTCGCGACTCCCTGCGGAGATACTGTCGGGGCGAGCAAGGAATATGCCAGAATACAAGGCGTTGTTTTTTCTATGGAAAGAGAGCTGATGGTAAAGAAGATTCAGGACAAAAATGTCAGCCTTGTGGACAAAAAGACAGCATGACCCATTACAGGATTTCAGGCGTGCCTTGACAGCGAACTGAGTTTTCAGCACGATTCTCGGCTGGGTCACCCGATCCGGTCACATCTTTGATTCCACACCTTATCTGGACTGGATTTTTGCGGCTGGGCTTTTTGTGAGAGAATAACTTGTGGTAGATATTGTCGGCGCTTTGGCGATGGTTGCGTGTTTGGTTTTGGGATCGGGTCCTGCGGCAGCTCAATCGCAAGCCGCCTCACGAGGATCGAAAACATTCACCATTCAAACACCTGATAGTGTAATGATCTCCGCTCAAGAATGGGGGAATCCCAATGGACCGGAGATTCTCTTCATTCACGGCTTTTCGCAAAGCCATCTCTCCTGGCTGCGCCAAGTCAGGAGCGAGTTGGCAAAGAGCTTTCGCATGATCACCTACGACATTCGCGGTCATGGGGGTTCGGACAAACCCCTTACTCCGGAGTACTATCAAGACCCCAAGCGTTGGGGTGATGAGCTCAACGCCGTGATGAAGGGGGCTAAGCTCAAGCATCCCGTGTTGGTCGGTTGGTCTTATGGAGGGCGGATTATCGCAGAGTATCTGATGCACTACGGCGACGGGAATATCGCTGGGATCAACTTCGTTGCTGCGTTCACGGCAGTTGCTTCCGAGTTCCTCGGTCCCGCAACGCCGGCCGTGAGGAAGATGGCCTCAGAAGATCTGGCGGAAAATATTGAGAATACCCTCTCATTTCTGAGGTCCTCCACAGTCAGAACGCTGCCGCCGGACGAGTTTGAAATGATGCTCGCCTATAATATGGTCGTGCCGTCTAAAGTACGCCTCCATATGCTGGCTCGGCCAGCTCCCTATGAAGAAAGTCTCAAGAAGATTAAAGTGCCGGTGCTCGTTACCCATGGCATGGAAGACCAGGTGGCACTCATCCCTATGGCCCGTTATACCGCGACTGTTGTACCGAACGCTCAATCTTCTCTTTACGAAGGGGTCGGACACATGCCGTTCTGGGAAGATACGGCTCGATTTAACCGTGAGCTTGGCGAGTTTGTAACGAGATCGAATAAGCGCTAAGGACTATCAGCCAAAGATTATGCGCTTAGCTTATTAGTTTCACGGAGGATGCTTATGCTGAAAAAAACCTTTCTGGCCATGGCCATCGGGACTGCGGCAGCAGCCCTATTTTTCGCGACTGATCTGATTAGAGCGGACAGTTCGCCCGGAATAGCACTGACCGGGCAGGTAAGCTCAAAGGAAGAAGGGCCCATGGAGGGCGTGCTGGTCAGCGCAAAGAAAGCCGGTTCGACGGTCACGATCACCGTGGTCAGCGACCCGCAAGGCCGTTATCGCTTCCCCAGCGCGAAATTGGAACCGGGTCAGTATTCGCTCCGCATCCGGGCGGGTGGATACGAGCTGGATGGCCGCGCAGCGGCGGAAGTTGCCCCGCAAAAAACCGCCACAGCGGATCTAAAACTCCGCAAGGCGAATGATCTCGCATCCCAGCTCACGAATGCTGAATGGATCGCGAGCATGCCGGGCACGCGCCAGCAGAAGATCCCGCTACTGGGCTGCGTGGGTTGCCACACTCTTGAGCGCATCGCACGGTCGCCGTACAATGCGACCGCGTTCGCGCAAATCATCCTGCCGCGCATGGCGACCTATGCGAACCAGAGCACGCCATTGCATCCGCAGAAACGGCTCACCACGCGGGACACCGATGTGATTGGTGAGGAGCGGGCACGGATCCAGCAGCAGCAGGCCGAGTACTTCAGTGCTATCAATTTGAGTTCGGGCTCCACATGGGAATACGCGCTCAAGACCTTCCCCCGACCCAAGGACAGAGCAACGCGCGTCATTATTACCGAGTACGATCTGCCGCGGCCGACGATTGAGCCGCACGACGTGATCGTGGATTCGGATGGCATAGCCTGGTACGTCAATTTCGGCGAACAGAACATTGGCAAGCTCGATCCCAGAACGGGCAAGGTCACGGAGTTCCAGGTGCCCGAGCTGAAAAAGGGCTCCCCGACCGGGATGCTGTCTTTGCGATCTGACAAAGATGGAAACTTGTGGCTCGGCA
Source organism: Deltaproteobacteria bacterium (assembly GCA_005878685.1). Taxonomy (GTDB): domain Bacteria; phylum Desulfobacterota; class Binatia; order UBA9968; family UBA9968; genus DP-36. The sequence goes on from VBLN01000194.1 coordinate 5,904, forward strand.
TGATGTACCAAGGAGCCGTCGGAAAATTCGACAGGAAAACGGAGAAAATCCAGACCTGGAGCCTCCCGCCGGAACTGAACAAAGACAATACCCAGATCAATATGACGAGTCCGATGCACCACGCACTGGACGGCAAGGTGTGGGCGCAAAACAACGGATTCGCCGGGGTGCACCGGGTCGACCTGAAATCCGGTAAATGGGAGACCTGGGAGCCGTTCAAGGAATCGCCCACAGGGCACAACATCTACGACGTAATCGCCGACTCGCAAAACAACGCTTGGTTCACGGACATCGGCAAGGAGCACATCGGAAGGATAGACGCGAAGACCGGGAAGATCACGATGTACGAGACGCCCACGAAAAGTTCGGGGCCGCGCCGCGGGATGATGGATGCGCAAGACCGCCTCTGGTTCGGCCAGTACCGCGGCAACAGAATCGCGATGTTCGATACCAAGACGGAGCGCTTCCAGGAGTGGGAGGTGCCGACGCCATGGTCTGGCCCCTACGATGTTGCCGTGGACAAAAACGGCGAAGCGTGGACCGGATCGATGCTCACCGACCGCGTGGCGCGGGTCGATCCCAAGAGCGGCCAAGTCGTTGAATATCTCCTTTCCAAATCTACGAACATTCGGAGAGTGTTCGTGGACAATTCGACGACGCCGGTCACTTTCTGGGTGGGCAGCAATCACGGCGCCGCCGTTATTAAGCTGGAGCCGTTGGACTAGGGCTCGTTTGGACCGACCCAAACGGACCGCGACTCTGGATTTTTAAGAGTCAAAGGCCCGACTCGCAAGAGATCGGGCCTTTTTAACGATATGTAATTTTTTTTATTCAAAGCAGCGGGAGGTCGCCGGAGCTGTGAGAATCGCCTTTTTTGTTTCAGTGTCTCTTTAAAGTCGGATCAACTGCTCCAGCGGTCCACCTAAAGTAAGGATAGCTGGTGGTTTGATGGGCCACTGCCGCTAGACGACTTAGTGCAACACTTCAATGTAACCCATGCGGCCTGAAAGATTGCCGGACCACCAGATGCGGTTGGGATTGTTCGGATCAATCTCAATCCTTCTTGGATCCGACTCCGCGCTAGCTAGGGGGAGTTCCACGAACGTTTCCGTTTTGGGATCGAACCGGGCCATTTTGTCCACGTGTTGTTCGCTGAACCAAACAAAATGGCTCTTTGGGTCTCCCTGCACCGAATAGACGCCGGCATCGTCAGTCGGCGGCGTATATATAGTCATCTTGGTGGTTTTGTAATCGATCTTCATCAGCTTGCCCGCGCCGTGGAGGCCGACCCAGACGTTGCCTTCGGAATCCATCCCCCCCTTTCGCGCGACGGCGTTCTTCACGGGAATTTCGAATTCGTCGATCTTTCCCGTAACCGGGTCGATTCGGCCCATTTGATTCATGGAGTTCTCGATAAACCAGATTTTGCCATCACCCGATATCGCCATCCCGTAGGGGTTAGCGGTCCGGCCCGCCTTGATCCCAGCAGGAACTTCAAAGACGGTGAACTGCTTGGTTGAGGGATCCAACCGGATGACCTGGTTGGCGGCGATGGAGTTCAACCACACGGTTCCATTCGGGTGGACACGCATCGTATTCCCGCTGGCATTGCCAGTTTTCAGTTTTGGTAACTCATAGACGTTGAACTCCTTGGTCTTCGTGTTGTAGCTCAACCATCGGCGGTTGGGACCGCCATCCACGAACCACAGCTTATTGCTCGGAGCGGCTATGATTCCGTTCAGACGAGCGGTTTTCGATGGCGCGGGCGGCGGGTCGATCTCGGTATAGAGCAATGTCTTGGGATCCAAGCGGCCCAGCTTGCCGCCGATCCGTTGGGTGACCCAGCCGTTGCCCTCGGAGTCCACGGTGACCTCGTGCGGTTCCGAGTTGGGATTCGGCAGCTCATATTCCACGGCGATATATTTGGTCGCCTCGCCTCGGAGCAAAGTCCTGGGCAGGCGGCTATTGGGATCCGGTTTCGGCTTTTTTCCGGCCCTATCTCTGTCTGAGAAATTTGTCGCAACGTAGTCCAACAGGACTTTCGCTTCCTGATCGGTCATATCTTTGGCAAGGGTTGACCCTTGTGCGTAGGCTCGCATGTTAAGGATGATTTGTTGCCAGCGGCCCCGGTCAGCTCGGGTTCTCACGGTCCGCTGGGCGTCATGGCAGGCGACGCATTTCGTCTCGACGATCTGCTTGCCCTCTCCGTCC